>NZ_JASJVF010000721.1:0-200 GCF_035019805.1 Cryobacterium sp. 10I1 | reverse complement strand
GGCAGAAGGCCACCGCGGACTACGGCAACCAGCAGGGCTTCACCGTCACCAGCAAGTAGCATCCTGCGCCACCGTCGGAGAAGGGTGGGCCTGGACCAGGCCCACCCTTCTCCGTCGCCTTCACCACCGTCGTACCGAACAAAGAGGATCTTCTCCCGTGTTGCACGCCCGGCTCAGCATCACCCGCGACAACGTTGTGG
>NZ_JASJVF010000720.1:0-200 GCF_035019805.1 Cryobacterium sp. 10I1 | reverse complement strand
TCCCACCCGGAGGTGTCGATGCTGTGGTGATGGAACCAGCAGAGTAAGACCCCGTTGTCGACGGTCGTCGGGCCGTCTTTCGCCCAGGGCTTCACGTGGTGTACTTCGGCCCAGTGCGCCGGGGCTTTGCACCCGGGGATGATGCAGCCGCCGTCCCGGGCGGTAATCGCCCGGCGCTGGGCCCGGTTGAAGTACCGTCG
>NZ_JASJVF010000719.1:0-206 GCF_035019805.1 Cryobacterium sp. 10I1 | reverse complement strand
GCTTCAACGGTGCCGGCACCCAGTATGCCTCGGCCGTGCTGACCAGCGACATCGCCCAACCCGTCCCGAGCGGGGCAGCGGGCACGGCAACGATCAAAGTCATCGGTCATGACGACCCGACCGCGCGCACCGCGAACGTGGAAGTGTGGATCAACGGCAAGCACTTCACCCTGAAAGCTGCGCCCGCCCCGCACAACGCCGGCCCC
>NZ_JASJVF010000718.1:0-206 GCF_035019805.1 Cryobacterium sp. 10I1 | reverse complement strand
GCTTCAACGGTGCCGGCACCCAGTATGCCTCGGCCGTGCTGACCAGCGACATCGCCCAACCCGTCCCGAGCGGGGCATCCAGCAACGCAACTATCAAAATCATTGGTCATGACGACCCGACCGCGCGCGCCGCGAACGTGGAAGTGTGGATCAACGGCAAGCACTTCACCCTGAAAGCTGCGCCCGCCCCGCACAACGCCGGCCCC
>NZ_JASJVF010000717.1:0-209 GCF_035019805.1 Cryobacterium sp. 10I1 | reverse complement strand
CCGAACAGCTCACCGCGGACGCATTCCTCGCCCTGACCAAACTCGGCGTCAAAGCCGACCCCAAGCGCATCGCCGGAAGCCGCAGCCCCGCCGTCCGCATGATCACCATCCGCCCCAGGAGCACCACACCCGCCGGTTTCGCGCCCACGGGAACCACACCCACCGATGCCGCGCCAACCGAGGCCCCGTCACCCACAGCCGACGCTGCG
>NZ_JASJVF010000716.1:0-210 GCF_035019805.1 Cryobacterium sp. 10I1 | reverse complement strand
CCCACCTTCGCCTCGGTTGTCAGCCCGGATTAGGAAACGCACGTAGAGGATCGTGACAACCAAAGTGAGCGCATAGACGATGGTCGCCGTCGACCCATACACATATTCGGCCGACGGTCCGCTGGCATCGAAGCTGCCGGCGTCAAACGTCGTCGTCGCCGCGTAAAGCGGGCTGGTGCCAATATCGCCGAAGACGACACCCATCGCCGC
>NZ_JASJVF010000715.1:0-211 GCF_035019805.1 Cryobacterium sp. 10I1 | reverse complement strand
TCGGGGCCGCGGGCGCAGATTTGTCCAGAACGGCTGCCCGACCGGGGGCACCGCTGAGCTGAATGGGCTGGTCAGCGACGAGAGCTGCGTTCACGACAGCAGCACCCTCCTTCTGCGGGATGACACGGTTCACATCCTGAGGGTCGGCCACAGCGGGGTACTGAAGGAAGACCATGTTCGCCAAGCCGGTATCTTTGAGCGCGAGCGCAAT
>NZ_JASJVF010000714.1:0-211 GCF_035019805.1 Cryobacterium sp. 10I1 | reverse complement strand
ATTGCGCTCGCGCTCAAAGATACCGGCTTGGCGAACATGGTCTTCCTTCAGTACCCCGCTGTGGCCGACCCTCAGGACGTGAACCGTGTCATCCCGCAGAAGGAGGGTGCTGCTGTCGTGAACGCAGCTCTCGCCGCTGACCAGCCCATTCAGCTCAGCGGTGCCCCCGGTCGGGCAGCCGTTCTGGACAAATCTGCGCCCGCGGCCCCGA
>NZ_JASJVF010000713.1:0-214 GCF_035019805.1 Cryobacterium sp. 10I1 | reverse complement strand
GTTCGACTTGCATGTGTTAAGCACGCCGCCAGCGTTCGTCCTGAGCCAGGATCAAACTCTCCGTAAATGTTTGATTGACTAACCAAGCAAGCCTGGCGTCACATCTAGTGTGCCGAGCCGCCGGAATGGGCGAACACGACACAAGTTTGAAACTGACAGAACAAATCATTACTGACTTGCTTTGTTGTTATAAATGTTTTCCAAAGGAATCTCC
>NZ_JASJVF010000712.1:0-216 GCF_035019805.1 Cryobacterium sp. 10I1 | reverse complement strand
TCTCAGCTCCGACACCGCCACGTGGGCTGTCACAGGATTGAACGTGCACCAAACCCACTGGTGGTCCACCCGGAAGAACATCTCCACCGACCCGGCACGGGACTGGAAATCCTTTGAAGCCCTCATCGGCCACGAACCGTCGGTCCTCGTTCGCGCCCCGTTTGGGAAATTACGCCGTCTCAAAGCAGCCCAAATTGCAGACCTCATCGAAACGGC
>NZ_JASJVF010000711.1:0-217 GCF_035019805.1 Cryobacterium sp. 10I1 | reverse complement strand
GACGCGTTCGTGATGCCTCGGCTGATGCTTGTTGCCTTCGTCGTGGTGGGCCTGGGGATCGCCGCCTATGCCTGGGCCACCGTGGCCACCGACGTGGCGGAACGTCCGGTCTGGGTCGACTACACGTACTACCTCGGACTCGAATTCGCGGTGGCGGGCCTCGTCCTGGCGCGCGTCATTCTCGTGAAGTCCGAACGACTCGCCTGGGCCTTGCTCG
>NZ_JASJVF010000710.1:0-221 GCF_035019805.1 Cryobacterium sp. 10I1 | reverse complement strand
TGTAGCTGGGACCAGGCTGCGTTCTGGCGCGGTGCGGGAGTGTCCTTCGGGCCTTTCCCGGGTCGAGGGCCTTATATGGGGACGTGCTTCATTGTTGCCTCCTCGACTGCCTGCTGTCCTATCGGAAGCACCGTCATGTCCACTGACCGTCCCGCTGACCGTCCGGAGCGCCCCAACACTTCGCGGGCAACGCATGCATTGACTAACCTCTGTCCACGTCC
>NZ_JASJVF010000709.1:0-221 GCF_035019805.1 Cryobacterium sp. 10I1 | reverse complement strand
GGACGTGGACAGAGGTTAGTCAATGCATGCGTTGCCCGCGAAGTGTTGGGGCGCTCCGGACGGTCAGCGGGACGGTCGGTGGACATGACGGTGCTTCCGATAGGACAGCAGGCAGTCGAGGAGGCAACAATGAAGCACGTCCCTATATAAGGCCCTCGACCCGGGAAAGGCCCGAAGGACACTCCCGCACCGCGCCAGAACGCAGCCTGGTCCCAGCTACA
>NZ_JASJVF010000708.1:0-222 GCF_035019805.1 Cryobacterium sp. 10I1 | reverse complement strand
CCGCCGTGGCACGCGCCGATCGGCCGGGCCCTGCGCGAGGGCTGGCTGAGCGTCGAGAAGGCGGACTCGCTCCGGAAAGGGCTCGGCGACCTGGACCGGGCGATCACCCCGGAGAAACTCGCCACTGCCCTGGCCCGGCTCCTCGCCGAAGCGCGCACGGTGAACGCTGACCAGCTGTTCAAGCGCGCCCGGCGGGTGCGGGACGTGCTCGATGAGGCCGGC
>NZ_JASJVF010000707.1:0-229 GCF_035019805.1 Cryobacterium sp. 10I1 | reverse complement strand
CACCCCGATCGCAGGCGAGATCCGCCGCCAGGTGTCCGCCGGCGTGCCGTACCTCGGCTACTCCGCCGGTGCCATGATCGCCGCAGAGCGTGCCCTCGTCGGCGGTTGGCGCCTGGGCGAGGTCGAGGTCAGCGCGGAAGCGGCCTCTGAAGGCCTCGACGAACTCACCATCCAGCCCGGCATCGGCCTGCTCGACGTCACCGTCGACGTGCACGCCGCCCAGTGGGGA
>NZ_JASJVF010000706.1:0-229 GCF_035019805.1 Cryobacterium sp. 10I1 | reverse complement strand
CACCCAGTCGTCGCCCTCGCGCCTGGCGGTCGTTCGCATCGCGGCGGGGTCGCTGCCGCCGGTCGGTTCGGTGAGGGCGAAGCAGCCGATGAGGGAGCCGGCGGCCATGCCGGGCAGCCAGCGCTGCTTCTGGTCCTCAGTCCCGTACTTGTGGATCGCCGACATGGCGAGCGAGCCCTGCACAGAGACCAGGGTGCGCCAGCCGCTGTCGGCGGCCTCGAGTTCGAGG
>NZ_JASJVF010000705.1:0-229 GCF_035019805.1 Cryobacterium sp. 10I1 | reverse complement strand
GGGACCGCAGGGACTGGGGCTCAAGCAAGTGGCTTCAGGGACGCCAGATCACCCTGCACCTGGGCCGGTACCGCCGCAGCCTCGCCGTCGGCAGTGCCGCCTCCGCCGTCCTACTCACCGTGATGGCCATCCTCACCTATATCCAGGCCGCCGTCGGACCCGGCATGACCTCAGGCGGCTGGCTCGCCCAGTTCGGCGCCGACCTCCAACACAGTGTCTCCGTCGCGAC
>NZ_JASJVF010000704.1:0-229 GCF_035019805.1 Cryobacterium sp. 10I1 | reverse complement strand
GCGAGGTGCTGGAAGTGGATGATGGGGGTGCCGGTGGCACGGGCCGTGTCGAGGACGCCCCGGGCGATGACCGCGGCGGACTCACTCCCGGTGAGGGGATATGCACCCCCGGGGAAGTAGTCGTTCTGAATGTCAATGACCACAATTCCAGTTGTTAACGCCGACCGAAAATAGGGCCAGTATCGCCGATTGAAAACAGGGCCACCGACCATTATGGAAGGTGATCAAT
>NZ_JASJVF010000703.1:0-230 GCF_035019805.1 Cryobacterium sp. 10I1 | reverse complement strand
CTCTCGAGGGAACCGGTGCCGCCACCGTTGACGAATTCCAGGGGCGCGACCTCGCGCACGGCCGCGACGGCGGCGGCGCGGCGCACTCCGAGCTCGGCGATCGAGTGGCGACGCACCCATCGGTTCACGATCCCGGTGGTGAGCGCACGGGGGCGGCGACCGGCCGGCCGCATCCAGCCTAACCGACAGCCTGACAGCAGCCGATAGCCTAGACGGATGACTAGTTCCAC
>NZ_JASJVF010000702.1:0-230 GCF_035019805.1 Cryobacterium sp. 10I1 | reverse complement strand
ACCCATTCCTCGATCTTGGGCAGGAACGGGTCCGTGACCCGGCCCCGGTAGGCGGGCTCCGCGAGCGGCCGGCCCGCGTCGCGCGCGGCGACGTGCCGGGCGACGGTGTGATGCGAGCACCCGGTGAGCTCGGCCGCAGCACGCAACGACTCGGTCAGGTCGTAGGCAGCGAGTATTTCCATGATTTCTCCGTCAAACTTCATTCAGGGCCTCTTCCTGGGCGACTTTGA
>NZ_JASJVF010000701.1:0-231 GCF_035019805.1 Cryobacterium sp. 10I1 | reverse complement strand
ACTCCGGACACGTCGGGGTCGCCGGGGATTCCGAGCGGCTCGCGACTCGTAGCGAGAATCGTCAGTGCGGGCAGGACGCCGAGCAGGCTCTCCGCGAGCCGCGCGGCCGCGTCGATGACGTGCTCGCAATTGTCGAGCACGAGCACGACCGCGCGCCCGAGAAGCGCCTCGACGACCCGTTCGAGGCTGCCGACGGGCTCGACGGGCGCGTCCGAGGTGCGCAGTTCGCGC
>NZ_JASJVF010000700.1:0-231 GCF_035019805.1 Cryobacterium sp. 10I1 | reverse complement strand
GCGCGACCGTATGGTCGAGATGCTCGCCGCCGACAACGCCGCACCGGCGGGCGCCCGCGCCCTCGTCGAGGTGCTGCGCCAGCAGGGGGTGCGCGTCACGACAGCGGACTCCCTGGACGAGGCTCGCACGATCGCCGCGGCGAGCACGGATCCGACCCTGTTCTTCAGTGACCCGAACGGCTATCTGACGAACGACCGGATCTCGGCCATGGCGGCCCTCGCACCCCGGAC
>NZ_JASJVF010000699.1:0-231 GCF_035019805.1 Cryobacterium sp. 10I1 | reverse complement strand
AGCGCATCACGGTTGTTGCGCCGTTCTACCCTTACGCCCGCCAGGACAAGAAGGGCCGCGGCCGCTGCGCAGCAGGCGGATGCTGCTGGTGATGCGCCTCGCCGTCGTGCTCGGGCTCGTGACGCTGATCGTGCCGGGGATCCTCACGTCGATGCAGATCGCATCCGTCACAGCCACGAACGCGTGCTCCGTTGCGGTCGCTCACTACTACCCGCTCGCGGAGGGGTCCAC
>NZ_JASJVF010000698.1:0-232 GCF_035019805.1 Cryobacterium sp. 10I1 | reverse complement strand
CGAGCGGGACGGGATCGACGCATCCGTCGCCCTGTTCTCGGAGTCGGCCGGCCGCGTCATCGTCTCGGTGCCGCGCGAGGACGACGTGAAGTTCCTCGGCCTCTGCGAGGGCCGCGGGTACCCGGTGCTGCGCATCGGCGTCACCGACAACACCCTCGACGCTCTTGAGGTGCAGGACGTCTTCACGGTCTCCCTCGCGGACCTCCGCTCCCGCCACAGCTCCACCCTCCCC
>NZ_JASJVF010000697.1:0-233 GCF_035019805.1 Cryobacterium sp. 10I1 | reverse complement strand
GTGAAGAGGCGACCGTCGCCGCAGAGCGCGGCCGCGGCGGTGTCACTCCGGGGAGCGAGGGAAACGACGGCGTCGCAGGGGGCGGGGTGTTGGCCGGCGGGGGCGTGCACGACGGCGCGGTTGGCCGGGTTGACGTACCAGCTGGTGCCGACCTGCTCGGGGTAGGCCTTGTAGTTGTCGCCGGAGACGAAGGTCTTGACGACCTCGGGTGCGCAGCCGGCGGCGGTGAGAGG
>NZ_JASJVF010000696.1:0-234 GCF_035019805.1 Cryobacterium sp. 10I1 | reverse complement strand
CGGCGGAGGGCATCCGCTGCCGCGGAGCCGAGGTAGGCGAGGTGCACGTTGGCGTCCTGGCCGGCGACGCTGACTTCGAGTTTCGCTGCACCGAAGAGCCGCGGGATGAACGGGCGCACGATGTTGACGCCCTGGATGCGGTCGAGGCGGGCGCGGCGGTTGCTGCGGAAGACGAGCCCGCTGCGCACCTCGACGACCTCGCCGCTGACGCGGAAGGTGTGCATCCGCCACGAC
>NZ_JASJVF010000695.1:0-234 GCF_035019805.1 Cryobacterium sp. 10I1 | reverse complement strand
GACGCCCGTGACGGCATCCGCTTCGAGGTCGCCGAAGCGGGCACGAACGGCGGGGATCGTGTCGGTGACGGGAACGCCGACCGGGTATGCCCCACCGCCGGGCGTGGTTGCCGCCTGGATGAGGCGGTCGCGCTTGGCGAGGCGCACGAGCTTCTGCTCGCTGTTCTCCTGCTCGACCCTGACCTGCTCGGCCTGCTCGGCCTGCACCGCCTGCTCGGCGACTACGAGGCGACC
>NZ_JASJVF010000694.1:0-234 GCF_035019805.1 Cryobacterium sp. 10I1 | reverse complement strand
GGCGAAGATCTCGAAGACCGCCATCGGAACGAGCACGATCACGGCGAAATCGGGGCCGGGCAGGCTGCCGCCCGAGAGCCCGCCGAACCCGGCGAGCAGCGCTGCGACGGTCGCGGCGCCCGCGAAAAGGGAGAGCACGGCGCCCTGGATGCCGACGCCGACGGATCGGCGCAGGGTGGCCAGGCGCAGCCGGTCGTCGGCGCCGGCCAGCCCTTCGAGACGGGCGTCGAGCAC
>NZ_JASJVF010000693.1:0-234 GCF_035019805.1 Cryobacterium sp. 10I1 | reverse complement strand
GAGGTCGACGAGCATGGTGTGCTCACGGAGCTGGACGCGCGGGATACCCGGGGTCTGGGCCGAGCGGGCGGCCCGTTCGCGGACGGTCGAAACGAGTGCGGCTTCGATCGCGGCGCCGGTCGCGTCCCCGCCGGCGTGCAGCACCCGGGAGCGGGAGTGGGCGGCCTCGAGCCCGCGCGTCACGCCGGAGTCGTCCCTGTCGAAGTCGACGCCGAAGCGGATCAGGTCGCGGAC
>NZ_JASJVF010000692.1:0-234 GCF_035019805.1 Cryobacterium sp. 10I1 | reverse complement strand
AGCAGCTCGGAACCGCGAGCAAGCTCAGCGAGCAGTCCGAGACCATCTACCGGGAGGCCGTCCAGGACAAGAACTCGGCAGAGTCCCTCGGCGGGCAGGCCGCCGCGGCGACCGTCGAGCGCACCCGGCTCACGGGCGAGTCCATGACGAAGTTCGATGCGGCAAGTGGCGCGGCCCAGGCCGCGGAAGCCGCCCTCGAGGCCGAGCAGCAGAAGTCGAACGATCTCTACGGGC
>NZ_JASJVF010000691.1:0-235 GCF_035019805.1 Cryobacterium sp. 10I1 | reverse complement strand
GCACGATCCACCACGCGTCGTGCGCGGGGGCGTCGAGCGTGGCGCCCGCGGTGCCCATCTGCCCGTAGCCGGCGATCTCGAACAGGCTCGCCACCACCCGGGTCAGCAGCCCGATCGTGAGCCCCCAGAGCAGGTCGAGCGGATGGAAGCGCAGCCCGAAGTCACGGGCGAGCGAGCGGGAGCCGCGCAGGTAACAGGCCACGAGCACGCTTCCGAGTAGCGGCACCCACACCAC
>NZ_JASJVF010000690.1:0-235 GCF_035019805.1 Cryobacterium sp. 10I1 | reverse complement strand
GACGGCGCTCGAGACGAACAGCACAGCCTCGCTCGCGACGAGGTCGTCGAGCTCGAGCACCCGGTCGAGGTCGTGCCCGGCCGCGAGCGCCGCGGCGTGCTGCTCGGGCGTCTGGGGCGCGAGGCGCCCCTGCATGAATCCGCCGAGTGCCCGCACGGCGCAGGCCGCGATGATGCCCTCGGGTGTCCCACCGATGCCGACGACGACGTCGACGTCGGTCCCTGAGGTCGCGGCC
>NZ_JASJVF010000689.1:0-235 GCF_035019805.1 Cryobacterium sp. 10I1 | reverse complement strand
GGTTCAGGCCCTCGCAGCAGCGGGCGCCCCGGCAGCGGGAAGCACCGTCTACCCGTTCTACCAGGATCACCAGGCCGGCATCGTGACGCCCGCCCAGGACCGGCTGCACTTCGCGGCGTTCGATCTGACCCCAGGAGCCAGCCGCGCCGACCTGGTCTCCCTGCTGCAGGACTGGACGACCGCGGCCGCCGCCCTGACCGCCGGTCACGACATCGGCCGGTACGGGGCCGTCGAC
>NZ_JASJVF010000688.1:0-235 GCF_035019805.1 Cryobacterium sp. 10I1 | reverse complement strand
GAGGATGACCGGCTCGGCGAGGAGCCAGTCATCCTCCCAGCGGGCCTCCGTGATGAAGGTCTCCCGACCCATGGCCGCGAAGGCCTGGGTCATCCCTGTCGGGCGCATGCCGAGCATGACGATGGCCCAGCCGCCGTCCGGCGTCTCGACGAGGTCGCCGTGGCCGGTGTTCTGGATCGGCCGGGAGGTGCTGCGCGCCGACAGGATCGGGTTGGCCGGCCCCGTGACCCGGGGG
>NZ_JASJVF010000687.1:0-236 GCF_035019805.1 Cryobacterium sp. 10I1 | reverse complement strand
GATCGAGCGGGCCCGCCCGTCGGCGCGGATCGCCTCGAGGGCCCGCCAGGTGTCGACGTACTTGTCCTGGCGCGGGGCCGGCCAGTGGATCAGGTACAGGTCGACGTAGTCGAGCCCGAGCTTGCCGAGGCTCTCGTCGAAGGCACGCAGGGTGCTGTCGTAGCCGTGGTCGGCGTTCCACACCTTGGTCGTCACGAAGCTGTCTCTTATACACATCTGACGCTGCCGACGAATAG
>NZ_JASJVF010000686.1:0-240 GCF_035019805.1 Cryobacterium sp. 10I1 | reverse complement strand
AGCCGCGACCCGTTCGCGGCGGAGATCGTCGACGGCGAGATCTGGGGCAGAGGCGCTCTCGACATGCTCTGCCTCACCGCGAGCTACGCCGCCGTCACACGTGCCATCGCGACCGGTTCATTCCGACCCCGGGGCGACCTCGTGTTCGCGGCCGTCGCCGACGAGGAGGCCGGCAGCGGCCTGGGCGTCGAGTGGCTCACCGAGAACCGCCTCGACCTGATCGACGCCGACTTCGTCCTC
>NZ_JASJVF010000685.1:0-240 GCF_035019805.1 Cryobacterium sp. 10I1 | reverse complement strand
ATGATCCCGAGCACGGCCCCGAGGCCGAGGCCGATCAGTGTCGCCGCCACGCCGATCTGGAGCGAGCCCCCGGTGCCGTGGCTGACCCGGGTGTAGACGTCGCGCCCGGATTCGTCCGTGCCGAACCAGTGCGCCGACGAGGGGGGCTGGAACGCCGCGCGCGGGTCGATCGCGAGCGGGTCTCCCGGCGCCACGAGGCCGGGTGCGAAGGCGGCAAGGAGCAGGAACAGCACAAAACCG
>NZ_JASJVF010000684.1:0-240 GCF_035019805.1 Cryobacterium sp. 10I1 | reverse complement strand
GGACGCGCGCTCGCGGAATCCGCTGCGCGACGGCGGGCGGGTATCAGAGGTCGTTGCCTGCGTAGGACTGGTTGAAGCTCTTGTTGACGAGCGGGAAGTCGGGCACGATCGTGTCCGCGAGCGCGACGGGCAGCGCCGGCCAGTTGAAGAATGAGGGGTCGACGATCTTGACCCGGCTGAGCACACCGCCGGCTCCGAGCTCGACCCGGTGGCAGATGCTGCCGCGCCAGCCCTCGACGA
>NZ_JASJVF010000683.1:0-240 GCF_035019805.1 Cryobacterium sp. 10I1 | reverse complement strand
GCTGGGGTCTGATCAGACATTGCGGCTCCTGGAGAGAGGCGTTTACGGACGCGACGATGACTCGACAGGTCCATCGTGACCGTTCGGGGGGTGTGGCGCCAGTGCTTCGTGCGCCGGCGCCGCAGTTGCGCCTAGGCTGCGAGCGTGAGCAACCTCGAACGTGACCCCTCCGAGCTCGTGATCGCCGGCGCCGAGCAGCTGCGCTACTACGAGCACATCTTCAACGCTACGGCCAGCCGC
>NZ_JASJVF010000682.1:0-240 GCF_035019805.1 Cryobacterium sp. 10I1 | reverse complement strand
GAGGACGCTCGCGTCGAGGCCAAGGCCGTGATGGCCGCCGCGAGTTCCGCCCGCCGCGCGGTCGCCGCCCAGGCCGCAGCAGAACGCGCCGCCGCCGCGCAGGTCGCCGCGGTACAGGCCGCCGCCCAACGCGCCGCCCAGTCCACCGTCATCGGGCACGCAGCGGCCAGGAGCCGGCGCGTGCGCCGCGTGCGTGCCCTCGCGACCCTCGTGCTCCTCGGCGGCCTCCTGGGCGTCACA
>NZ_JASJVF010000681.1:0-243 GCF_035019805.1 Cryobacterium sp. 10I1 | reverse complement strand
GGCTCGACGCGGCCATCGCGAGGGAGCGCGCGGCACTCCTGGCCCGCGGCATCACCCCGCTGCTCGTGGTCGCCGATCCCGACCGCCGCGCCGCCGCCTTCCATACCGACCAGCGCGCCGCGACCGCGGCCCTGCTCGGTGCCCTCTGCTCGGCGCCGGGCTTCGACCCCTGCAGCCTCGTCGTTCAGGTCACCGCGGGCGACGAGTTCCGCGGCACCGGGTCCCTGCGGCCGGCCCTGACCC
>NZ_JASJVF010000680.1:0-243 GCF_035019805.1 Cryobacterium sp. 10I1 | reverse complement strand
ACCGGCGACATCCGTCACGTCGGCCACCGGCCGGGTGGGCAGCACGCCCCGCAGGAAGCAGAGCTCGTTCACGTACTCGTTGCCGAGACCCGCGAGGTTCGCCTGGTCGGCGAGTGCGACCGCGATCGGACGCTCGGGCCGGTCCTCCAGGCGGCGCACGGCCTCGGCGGGGTCCCAGTCGGCGCCGAGCAGGTCGGGGCCGAGGTAGTCGAGCCTGGCGCCTTCCTCCCCGATGGGCAACAC
>NZ_JASJVF010000679.1:0-243 GCF_035019805.1 Cryobacterium sp. 10I1 | reverse complement strand
GCCCTGCCACGATCGGATTCTTCTCCGAGACGGTGCGGCAGAAGTCCTCGCCGAGGTCCTTGCGCAGCTGGGCGAAGGGGTTGTCGACGCCGTTGCGGTGGTTCTTGGCGGCGATGGAGCCGAGCACGTCGCCGACGTCGCCGTAGCGGTCGGCGTATGCCTCGGCGACGACGGCGAAGAGGCCGGCGAAACCGGATGTCGACGGCTGGCCGGCCAGGTCGTAGTCGGCGCCGAGCAGCGCGG
>NZ_JASJVF010000678.1:0-244 GCF_035019805.1 Cryobacterium sp. 10I1 | reverse complement strand
ATCCAGGACCGCGGCCGCCGCCACCCCGGTGCAGTACCTCGTGTTCGACGTGCTCGAACGCGACGGGGTCGACCTCAACCGCACGCCGTACTCGGAGCGACGGGCGATCCTCGAGTCGCTCGTCACGGGCGACGGGGCGGTGCAGCTGTCGCCTGACCTGCCCGGCGACGCGCAGGATGCCGTGCGGGTGAGTCGCGAGCTCGGCCTCGAGGGCATCGTCGCGAAGGACGCCGACGGCGGATAC
>NZ_JASJVF010000677.1:0-244 GCF_035019805.1 Cryobacterium sp. 10I1 | reverse complement strand
GTCCGCCGCCACAGCGGCGAGCGGATGCCCGGTGATCGCGGCCAGCTCGGCGCGCGTCACCCGGGCGGGCAGCGAACGATGCCCACCGAGAAGACCCGCCGTTGCCGCACGCTCTCGGAGCAGCCGGGCGAAGCCGATCGCCTGTTCCCTCGTGACGAACTCCGGCCGGAAGTCCGGGCGCTGGGACGACCCCCGACGAGACCCCTGACCCGCGGAGCTCCCCGGGCTCCCGGGGATCCCCGGG
>NZ_JASJVF010000676.1:0-244 GCF_035019805.1 Cryobacterium sp. 10I1 | reverse complement strand
CTGCCGTACCTGCCCCGTGACCGAAAGAGAACACCCGTGACCAGTCTCAGCACCGAGAACCGCCCCCTGAGCCCCGCCTCCGGCGACACCACCACCATCGGCACCGAGCGGGAGGCCGAACTCCTCAACCGGGTCCCCGACGGTCTCTACATCGACGGCACCTGGCAGCCCGGCACGGGGGAGCCGATCATCGTGACGGACCCTGCGACCGGGCGCGAGCTCACGCGGATCGCCAACGCGGGCG
>NZ_JASJVF010000675.1:0-244 GCF_035019805.1 Cryobacterium sp. 10I1 | reverse complement strand
GTGGGGAACGCGGGCCGGGCGTGGAAGCTGAGGAAGGCGTCGAACATCGTGTTCATGATCCCGAACAGTTCCGGCGTCACCCCACCCTTCACCGGATACAAGCCGTTCTTCAACTGGCCGAAGCCGATGTTGGATTTCGCCTCGAAAAGGTCCTCCTGGGGCAGTATCCCGTCGGGGTCCAGGGCCGCCTGCCACTGCGCGACCATGCCCCGGATCAAGTCCGTCGTCACCGGCACACCGGCCC
>NZ_JASJVF010000674.1:0-245 GCF_035019805.1 Cryobacterium sp. 10I1 | reverse complement strand
ACTCTGTGCTCCTCGTTCGGCGGGCGGGGTGTCCAGTCTTGCATCCCGCGCCGACGTGCGCTGAACTCCGTCCGGGCAGCGCCGACCCCGTCACCTTTCCGGTCGAAAGTTCCCGGTACGCGGGTCACTCTCGACCTGAAAGGTACCGGTCAGTGCGTGTAGACGTCAGTGCGTGTAGACGTCAGTGCGTGAAGACGTCAGTGCGTGTAGACGCGGATCGACTCGGCGAGCGGGCCCGACGGGCG
>NZ_JASJVF010000673.1:0-245 GCF_035019805.1 Cryobacterium sp. 10I1 | reverse complement strand
CGAGTTCGGGGACGAGTTCGGCGCGGAAGAACCGGTCCTCGAAGTCCTGCTCGATCGTGGGCAGGATGCGGTTGGTCGCGAACGCGCGGGCCTTGCGCGACCAGACGACCTCTTCTGGAGCGAGGAGGTCGTCGAGATCGAAGACCGAGTCGACGAGGGGGCTGGCGACGAGTGGGGTGGGGCGGCCTGATGCGGTCACGAGAGGTCCTGTTCGGTTCGGCGGAGCGCGGTGGGTGGTGCGGGAG
>NZ_JASJVF010000672.1:0-250 GCF_035019805.1 Cryobacterium sp. 10I1 | reverse complement strand
CGGCGAGGAAGCCGACGTGGCCGAGGTTGATGCCGAGCAGGGGCGCCGAGCAGCCGCGCACGACCTCGGCGGCGCGCAGGATGGTGCCGTCCCCGCCGAGGACGATGACGAGCTCGAGCTCGGTCGCCTGCACGGTTTCGCCGAGGATGGCGAGACGGCCGTCGAGCTCGGGGCAGGCGGCGAGGATGTCGGTGAGTTCGGTGGGCGCGAGCACGGGGGTCGCGTCAGAGGCGAGGAGCTGCTGGCAGAC
>NZ_JASJVF010000671.1:0-252 GCF_035019805.1 Cryobacterium sp. 10I1 | reverse complement strand
GGGACAACGTGGAGTTCCAGCGCGACCATCCCCTGATCAAATCCATCCAGTCCGATCCGGAACTCGCCGGCGTCCCGCTCGACCTTGGCGGCCCACGCCTCGAATTCCTCGACCGAGAAGACGTTGTCGAGGCTCAGCATCCGCTCGGCGTGCTGCACGGGCGCGAACAGGCTC
The DNA here is from genome assembly GCF_035019805.1 of Cryobacterium sp. 10I1. NCBI lineage: Bacteria > Bacillati > Actinomycetota > Actinomycetes > Micrococcales > Microbacteriaceae > Cryobacterium > Cryobacterium sp. 10I1. The sequence continues at coordinate 78 of NZ_JASJVF010000671.1, read as the reverse complement.
GTCTCGGCGCGGCCTCCGACGGTCTGGGTGGGGCTGTCCTGGCTCGCGAGCTCGGGAAACTCACCCTCGAGAACCGCG
>NZ_JASJVF010000670.1:0-252 GCF_035019805.1 Cryobacterium sp. 10I1 | reverse complement strand
CCAGCTGATGGGCGCGGCGCTCGGGTCCGCGACGGCCGGCTTCATGATCGACCACAACGGCGCCGGGTCCGCGATCCTCGTCGCCGCCGGTTTCGCCGCGCTCGGGACCCTGATCCCCGCGCTGGGTCGCCGCTGGCACCCGGACCTGCGCGGCCGCGACGCCGGCCCGATCCCCGACACCGCTCCCATCCAGATCCAGGTCTCGTAACCCCACCGCCCCGACAGCGCCTCGGCCGCGCCTCGCCCGCGCCT
>NZ_JASJVF010000669.1:0-253 GCF_035019805.1 Cryobacterium sp. 10I1 | reverse complement strand
GAGGCCGGGTACGCCGTCGCGTTCGACGGTGCCGTCGTCGATCAGGCGCATCGCGCGCGCCGCGAGGTCGTCCCTGGTGTTCCAGTCAGGGGAGCCGGGCACCGCGTCGGGCAGGCAGCGCTTGCAGGCGCGCAAGCCGGCCTCGTGCGCCGCTGCGCTCGTCAGGTAGAAGGAGACGTTGCCTGGCCGGGGGGTCGCCGCCGGGCAGCTCGGCCGGCAGTAGATCCCGGTCGAGTGCACGCCCGTGATGAAC
>NZ_JASJVF010000668.1:0-254 GCF_035019805.1 Cryobacterium sp. 10I1 | reverse complement strand
TGACGGCCCCGTCCCCGCGGCGATCGGACTCGACCGTGCCGCGCTCACGGAGGCCGGGTTCACCGGTGCGGTGGGCCAGGCGCTCGTGCTCCCCCAGGCATCCGCACCGACCCTCGTCGCCATCGGCGTCGGCGCGCAGGGTCTGCTCACGACCGCGACACTGAGAGACGCCGCCGCCGCGTTCGCCAGGGCCGGCCGGCAGGGACGCCGTCTCGCGACGGACCTCCTGGACGCCGCGAGCGGGCTCGCCCCGG
>NZ_JASJVF010000667.1:0-255 GCF_035019805.1 Cryobacterium sp. 10I1 | reverse complement strand
CATCTGGGCGCCTGCACGCTCCCCTCGACCTGATCCTCGTGCGCAAGCTCGGTGCACCCGGATTCCCCGAGGTCGCGATGGGCGCCGTCGTGGACGGGGCAGACGCCCAGATGATCGTCAACGAGGACGTCTTCGTCGAGACCGGGGCCGACGCCGCGGGACTCGGCCGGGCCAGGCGCCGGGAGCTCACCGAGATCGAGCGGCGGCGCGCCGCCTATCTCGGAGACCGTCCCCGGGTGAACCCAGACGGACGGG
>NZ_JASJVF010000666.1:0-255 GCF_035019805.1 Cryobacterium sp. 10I1 | reverse complement strand
CGGTGCCACTTCGGTCGCCGAAGGCCTGGCCGCCCCCGCCGATCGTCAGCGGCCGCACCGTGTACCGCGCGTCCTGGTCGAGCCCGGGGAACCGCAGCGAGGCAGGCAGTGCGGTCCGCGGCGCGGCGAGCGCGACGTACGCGAACACAGCGGATGCCCCGTCGCAGGCTACGACGCCGTGCAGCTCGAGCGCGGGGTCCGACGCATCCGCGTGAACGACGACGCCCGAGTGCAGCAGCGGACGAAGCCGTTTGT
>NZ_JASJVF010000665.1:0-256 GCF_035019805.1 Cryobacterium sp. 10I1 | reverse complement strand
CGCTCACCCTCCCCCGGTACGTCGAGGCGACGCGGCCCGGCTCGCGGCAGCAGGTCGTCGAGATCGAGAGCGACCTGATCGACTTCGTGCGGGCCGAGCTGCCCTGGGACAAGCGCGCGAACCTGCGGGTGCGGCACGGCGACGCCCGCGAGGTGCTCGCCAAGCTGCCCGCCGGGCTGCACGGCACGACCGACCTCGTCGTCGTCGACATCTTCTCGGGGGCGCGCACCCCCGCCCACGTGACGAGCCGCGAATT
>NZ_JASJVF010000664.1:0-256 GCF_035019805.1 Cryobacterium sp. 10I1 | reverse complement strand
GCCGGTGCCGGTGCCGGTACCGGTGCACGCGGGAACCCGGGTTCCGCGCGGGGAACCCCGGCACTAGCGTTGGACCATGCCCCCCGCATCCGCTGCCGAGAACCACGCCGCCACGACCGCCCCGACGAACCCTGTTGGCGCGGTCGTCGACCACGCCCTCGAACTCGCACCCCTCGTCGACGGCCACAACGACTGGGCCTGGGAATGCCGGGAGAACCGCGCGTACTCGGTCGAGGGACTCGAACGGGGACTGACG
>NZ_JASJVF010000663.1:0-257 GCF_035019805.1 Cryobacterium sp. 10I1 | reverse complement strand
CGCCTCCTCCGCAACCCGGGCAACCTCCGCGACCCGGGCGACTTCGGCAACCCGGGCAACTTCCGCGACCCGTGCGACCTCGGCGATGCGCGCCGCTTCTGCGATCCGTTCCGTCTGCGCGGCGGTGGACTGCGTGGCGCCGAACGCGAGCCGGGCCGCCGCCCCGGGGAACCCCGGCCGAGGGGACTGCCAGTCGACGAGACCACGAGAGGGACCTTTCCGGTCGAGAGTGACCGGCACAAAGGTCACGCTCGACC
>NZ_JASJVF010000662.1:0-258 GCF_035019805.1 Cryobacterium sp. 10I1 | reverse complement strand
GGCGTGAGCAGGTCGAGGAGCAGGGTGCCGAGGCCGGCGCGGTGCAGGACGTCGGCGACGAACTGGTTGCGCGGGCTGTGGCGGCTGCTCCCGCTGCCATGGGCGAACACGACGACCGCGGGGGCGTTCTCGGGAAGGTACAGGTGCCCCTCGAGGACGACCGTGCCGACCGGGATCTCCACGTCACGGTCGAGCCCGGATCCGCCGGCATGGCGTCCGGAACGGATCCGCCTGGCGGCGGCGTCCAGCAGCGCGGTC
>NZ_JASJVF010000661.1:0-260 GCF_035019805.1 Cryobacterium sp. 10I1 | reverse complement strand
GTTCTTCGGAACCGTGCAGTCCGTCGGCATCCTGCCGTCGACGACCTCCGGAGCGGTCACCTACCCCGTCGTCGTCGCCGTCACCGGCGACCCCGACGGCCTCTACGACGGCGTCGCCGTCACGGCCAAAATCGTCTACGAGCGTCGCACCAACGTGCTCACCGTCCCGAGCGCCGCGGTCACGACCGCGGACGGCGTCTCCACGGTGAAGACCCTCGACGCCTCCGGCACCGCGGTTGCGACGACCGTCACCGTCGGCG
>NZ_JASJVF010000660.1:0-261 GCF_035019805.1 Cryobacterium sp. 10I1 | reverse complement strand
GCGATCGGCGACCTGGTCGCGATCGGGAACGACGCCGAGATCGACGCGGAGGTCGTCGCGACGACGCAGGACGGCATCCGCTGCATGCCGCTCGGCCGGATGACCGGGATCCGGGTCGGCGCACCGGTCCGGTCCGACGCGACCCCGCACCTCGTGCCCACCGGGAACGGCCTCTTCGGCCGTGTCATCGACGGGATGGGCCGCCCCATCGACGGCAAGGGCCCCCTCGTCGTCGAGGAATACGTCTCGATCGACCACGAC
>NZ_JASJVF010000659.1:0-261 GCF_035019805.1 Cryobacterium sp. 10I1 | reverse complement strand
ACACCGTCATCAAATCCCAGGAAGGGGCTCCCGCCACGTAACCGGGCGGGGGTTCAGAAATAGAAGTGGGCAGATCTAATGGCCACCAACGGGCCTTTCTACTGGCCATCAGTGGGCAGTTCCGTGGCCGCCTATGGGCAGTTTGGCATGGCCGCTAACAAGGGATGAAAGCGTCGAGTTGCGAATATCGACGCCGGGACAAGGCCAACAGGGATGCGGGCGGTATCCGTGGTCCGGGGACTTTCTGCCCAAGAAGCAATC
>NZ_JASJVF010000658.1:0-263 GCF_035019805.1 Cryobacterium sp. 10I1 | reverse complement strand
ACACCGCGAGAATGGACGCCTCGGGTGCCACGCCGATGACTCCTGTCCCGTCCGCGGAACCGCGGCCAGCCATCAGGGAGGCGACCAGGGTGCCGTGCTCGCTGCCGTCCCCCACGGGGGTCTGGCCGTTACTCGAGCCCAGGCCCGAGACATCCGTGCCACCGACGACGGCGCCGGCGAGTTCGGGGACGCTCGTGCTCACCCCGGTGTCGATCACGGCGACCGTCACGCCGGCGCCCTTGGTCGTCGCCCAGGCCTGCGTG
>NZ_JASJVF010000657.1:0-265 GCF_035019805.1 Cryobacterium sp. 10I1 | reverse complement strand
CCGCGCGGCCGCACGACGACTCCCGCACCATCGGTCTGCCCCTCGTTTCGGAGCGCGATGCCGACGTCGTAGCCGAGATCCTGGCCGGGACAACACCGAAGGTCGACAGCGTGCTGCAGGCCCTGCTCGACATCGCATGGGACGGCGCCAAGCGACTGAGGTTCCGCGCCGCGCCCCAGGAGTTCGTCGGCCCGCTGATCGACTTCGTGGAGCTCGACCCCGAGATCAGGAGGATCATCACGGTGGCGGCATCCGCCGACGCCGC
>NZ_JASJVF010000656.1:0-269 GCF_035019805.1 Cryobacterium sp. 10I1 | reverse complement strand
CCCTCCAGCTCGGTGTGCTCGCCCGCGCCCTGCCTGCGGAGGGGGAGGCTCTCGGCGTGCTCGCGGCGCGCCTGTTCGGGGACGCGCATGCGCTCGACCCGAAGAGTCCACTCGGGCCGATCGCGGTCGGGCTCGCGGCGGCCGCGTCCGGGCAACCCGCCGGGAACGGATCACGGTGGCGGCGGGACGCGTGGCAGCAGTCGGGTGTTGTCGTGGACGAGCTGTCCTCGACCGTGCTCGCGCTCGGGCTTCCCGGCGGCGTGATATCT
>NZ_JASJVF010000655.1:0-269 GCF_035019805.1 Cryobacterium sp. 10I1 | reverse complement strand
CTCGCCTCGAGTCGCAAATGGCGGTCGATCATCCTCGAGAAGCCGGAGATCTGGGGCCTCGAGTCGATTTCCGCCGAGGCCCTTGTCACCCGGCTCGCCGTGAAGGTGCGTGTCTCGGCGAAGTGGGACTTCGCCCGCGACCTGCGCCTGCACCTGAAGCTCGCGCTCGACAGCCTCGGGGTTTCGCTCACTCCGCTCAACAGCGTCGTGATGACGGGGTCGGACGACGGCTCGGATGCCACGCCGCCGACGAACCCCGTCGATATCGC
>NZ_JASJVF010000654.1:0-269 GCF_035019805.1 Cryobacterium sp. 10I1 | reverse complement strand
ATCGCCCGGCGCTGGGCCCGGTTGAAGTACCGTCGTTCCGGCCCGAGCTTGAGCACTTCGTTGTTCGCCCCGAACAACACGCCCTGGAAGCCGCCGTCGCAGATGCGCTGATGCACCGTCTTCAAAGACACGGGGGCCTCGACCCCGTCGACCCACCCCACCCCGACCTCCGAGGCGAGGTCCGCAGCGTTGACGTGCACCATCACCGTCGGGGCGGATCCGCCCATGCTGGGCGTGTCCTCGTCGCGGGCGGCGTGTTCGAACAGGGC
>NZ_JASJVF010000653.1:0-271 GCF_035019805.1 Cryobacterium sp. 10I1 | reverse complement strand
GCGGCGGCGCTCGCACCGTACGGTCTGGCCGGACGTCGTCGACCACCTGGTTTCGGGCGTGCGCTCCGGCCTCGCCCTGCCCGACAGCATCAGCACGCTCGCCGAATCCGGGCCGGTGCCGACGAGGGCCGCCTTCGCCGACTTCGCCCGCGACTACCGCGCGACCGGGAGTTTCGGTTACTCCGTCGACCGGCTCAAGGCCGGCCTTGCCGATCCGGTGGCCGACCGCATTCTGGAGACCCTGCGGATGGCCAGGGAGGTCGGGGGAAGT
>NZ_JASJVF010000652.1:0-271 GCF_035019805.1 Cryobacterium sp. 10I1 | reverse complement strand
AGATCGGGGTGGAGACGGCGGAGTTGATCGTGGCCGGGTTGCAGGTGATCAGTCACCGGGTGGCGCCGGATGACCTGTTGACGGCGGAGCGGGCCCTGGTCGCCTCTGCGGCGGGGCTGATCACCCCGGAGACGGAGAACCTGGCCGGGGCGGGTGTCGCGGTGACGACGGACTTGATCCGGGGCATGGTCGCTCAGTGGCAGGCGGCCCTGGACCCCGACGGGGTCCTCCCAACCGAGGACCTGTTCGAAGCGAAGTCCAACATCGGCTT
>NZ_JASJVF010000651.1:0-272 GCF_035019805.1 Cryobacterium sp. 10I1 | reverse complement strand
CCCATGCTGGGCGTGTCCTCGTCGCGGGCGGCGTGTTCGAACAGGGCCCGGAGGATGTCGGCGCGTTTCTCCCCGCCGGTGCGGGTATCCGCCCGGCGCTCCCGCAGCTCTGCCTCGATCACGTCCAGCTCCGGGCCCGTGCCCGCGTCCGTGCCCGCGGTCTCGGCGCCGGGGATCATCTGCCCCGAGTCCATGAGGGCCTGTTCCTCGGCGGTGGGGAACGCCGGGCGGGCGTGGAAGCTGAGGAAGGCGTCGAAGAGGGTGTTCATCAC
>NZ_JASJVF010000650.1:0-274 GCF_035019805.1 Cryobacterium sp. 10I1 | reverse complement strand
AATTCGACGTCGTCGGCCACTGTCGCTGCGCCGAGCACCTTGACGGCCTCGGCGACGACTTCGGGTCCGATCCCGTCTCCGGGAATGACGGCGAGCTTGATCTGACGGGACATGGGACTCCTGGGGGCTCGGATTGCTGTACCCAAACCCTACTGCGACGCGTCAGGTCGGGTGATCCCCGCGTCTTCGTCACTCCCGGAATCGACGCCGGCTCACCGCGCCGAGCGCAGTGCGACCCAGGCGACCATGGCCGCTACGACCACGAGTCCGGCTC
>NZ_JASJVF010000649.1:0-275 GCF_035019805.1 Cryobacterium sp. 10I1 | reverse complement strand
ACCTGGGCGGTTTCGGCAAGCCGGGCGAGCCTTCTGCCGATCTCGATCGCGGCCGCGCCGCCATCGACGAGATCGAGGCGATCGCCCCGCAGGCGGCCGAAGACGACGACCTCGCCGCCCGCGCCGAACGGCTCGGCAACCTCGAGGAGCTCCGGCTCGCCGCCGCCCAGTCCCGTGAACTCCTCTCCGCGGAAGAGAACCCCGACGGGCTTCCGGATGCCGTCACCCTGCTCGACGCCGCGCGCCGGCAACTCGAACGCGCCGGCGACCACGAC
>NZ_JASJVF010000648.1:0-275 GCF_035019805.1 Cryobacterium sp. 10I1 | reverse complement strand
TACCGACACCCGGTTCGCCCTCGAGCAGGATCGGCTGCGGCAGGCGTACCGCGAGGAAGAGGGCCGTCGCGAGGCCTTCGTCTGCGAGGTAGTCCTCCGCGGCGAGCGCAGCCTGCAGTGCAGGCACGTCAGGGACCAGTGCCCGGACCGCGGACGTCGCCCCGCCCCTGGCCGGGCTCGAGGGGATTCCCTCAACGCTCGGTGCCATGGTCAGTGCTCCACGGTCGAGGTGTGGACGTGGGTCTTCGTGAGGGCGAAGCGCTCTGGATCTGCGA
>NZ_JASJVF010000647.1:0-277 GCF_035019805.1 Cryobacterium sp. 10I1 | reverse complement strand
GCGGCGGGCGAGTTCGGCGAGGCCGACGCAGGCGCTCGCGCCCTGCTGGCCCTGGGTGCGCAGGATGACGCAGTAGAGGTCGTCGCCCCGCCGCGCGACGTACACGAAGGAGCTGGTCTCGCGCTCGACGAACATCGCGTGGATCGAATCCCGCCGGAACTCGGGACCGAGATCGATCGTGGTCTGGTCGGGGATCGGCGGCTGGTCGAAGAGCGCGAGAAGCCCTGGCGAAGCGGATGCCGCCGGCTCGGTGCCCGGGCCGCTCACCGGGCCGCCG
>NZ_JASJVF010000646.1:0-279 GCF_035019805.1 Cryobacterium sp. 10I1 | reverse complement strand
GCTCGCCGTGCCGGACGGGTCGGTCGGCACGGCGGCGTGTTCGGTGGCGAGGCGGGCGAGGTCGACGCCGTCGACGACCATGCGGCCGGCGGCATCCGTCGTGGCGGGCAGCACCTCGTTGTCGATCCAGCGACGCACGGTGTCGTCGCTCACGCCGAGGAACCCGGCGGCCTCGCGAATCCGTATTTGCGACATAAGCAGCACTATATTCCCTCATCTACGGATTCGCTGCCCGTTCTGCTTCGATCGGCTGTCCGTGCGGCACACTGGGGACATGAC
>NZ_JASJVF010000645.1:0-280 GCF_035019805.1 Cryobacterium sp. 10I1 | reverse complement strand
CGTACGGGTCGTGCACATCGTCGGCGGCGGCTCGCAGAACCGCCTGCTCTGCCAGCTCACGGCCGACCGGCTCGGCCTGCCCGTGCTCGCCGGCCCCGTCGAGGCGACCGCGATCGGCAATGTGCTCGTGCAGGCGCGGGCCCAGGGCCTCGTCACCGGTTCGCTCGAAGGGCTGCGCGCCCTCGTCGCCCGCAGCTTCGTACCCGAGCGGTATACGCCGGTCCGGACTCTCGTCAGCCGATAGCCGGCACGGGGAAACAGGGGAAACAGAAAGGAGCCG
>NZ_JASJVF010000644.1:0-282 GCF_035019805.1 Cryobacterium sp. 10I1 | reverse complement strand
CACGTAGGACGCGACGTCGCCGGGCGACCAGATTGAGTGGATGCGCACGGGCTTGCCGACGTCGGGGGCCTCGAGAACCTGGCCACCGCCGACGTAGATGGCCACGTGGTAGTAGTCGCCGCCGCTGCCCCAGAAGACGAGGTCCCCGACCTGCACGTTACTGAAGGAGACGAGCCGGCCCTGGCTTGCCATGGTGTTGTACTGGTTCGTGGCGGAATGGGTGCCGATGTAGACCCCGGCCGCGGCATAGGCGGCCTTGGTCAGACCGGAGCAGTCCCACGC
>NZ_JASJVF010000643.1:0-282 GCF_035019805.1 Cryobacterium sp. 10I1 | reverse complement strand
CGACCTCGTCGTGCACGTGCGCGCCCTCGCCCCCGACTATGCCAAGTTCTGGCGGAAGGGCGCGGCGGACGACGCGGCCGACCTCGTCGAGACCGCTCTCGGCCGCCTCCTGGCCCTTCGGCTCGTCGCCCGGGACGGGGAAAGCATCCGTGTACTGCCCGCCCTGGCCCGATACGCCCTCGCTGCACCGACAATCATGGGAGCTCGACAGTCGTGACCCTGGACACAGTTGCACCATTCCGTTCCGACCCGCGCAAGGTGAACAAGCCTACCGCCGGACAC
>NZ_JASJVF010000642.1:0-282 GCF_035019805.1 Cryobacterium sp. 10I1 | reverse complement strand
AACGACCGTGCGTCGACGAGGGCGTTCAGGACGAGGGTCGGCGCGTCCGCGCCGGGGGCGACGGGCGTCGCGAGGGCGCACGAGACATCCGTCGAGCCAAGGGGGGTCGACGCCGCAGCCGAGCACGACCACGCCGGGTCACTGCCCGCGCTGTCGACCCAGGTGAGCCCGACCGGGAGGGTGTCGACCACCCGGACCCCGACGGCGCTGGACGGTCCCGCGTTGGAGACCGTGAGGGTGAAGGGGGTCGGAGCGCCGATCGCGCCCGAGCCGATGTGGGTC
>NZ_JASJVF010000641.1:0-282 GCF_035019805.1 Cryobacterium sp. 10I1 | reverse complement strand
GCCCGTCGGGGACACCGCGTACGGGCGGCTCTGGCGCCATGACGGGTCCGCCTCCGCCGCCGGTGTCACGGCGAGCGAGGTCCCGGCCCACGCCGGGGGAGTCTTCTCTCTCGCCGCCCTGCTTCTTGCCGCGATCACGGTCGGCTCAGCCCTGCTCCTGTCGATCCCGACCGGGGCAGGCCCCGAAGCCGTACGCCAGGCGAATCGCGACGCCATGCGCCGCTCGGCCCGCTCGGACACCCAGGACCGCAAGGCAGAGGCACGGGATCTCCACCGCGAAGA
>NZ_JASJVF010000640.1:0-284 GCF_035019805.1 Cryobacterium sp. 10I1 | reverse complement strand
GCGCCCGGCGGGTGCGGGACGTGCTCGATGAGGCCGGCATCGCCGCCCGCGAGAAGGCCGTCTACGACGACCGGTCGCTGCGGTTCTGGCGGCTCCACACGGGGCAGGTGCGCATGGTCGGCCTGTTCGCCCCCGAAGACGGCGAGTACCTGATGAGTACCTACGACGCCATCACCAGTCCCCGCCGGGGCGGGGTCCGCTTTGTGGACAAGGAGCAGGCAGCGTGGGCGAAGCGCGTGCAGGACGACCCGCGCACCACCGAACAGCTCACCGCGGACGCATTC
>NZ_JASJVF010000639.1:0-288 GCF_035019805.1 Cryobacterium sp. 10I1 | reverse complement strand
TGCAGGCGAGCGGGCTGGCCGGCGCAACGGATGCCTCTGGCGGCGCTACCCCGACGGGCGGAGCCTCCGAGACGGCCGGGCCCGCCGCATCCGCCGGAAACCTGCTCGGGGTCTTCGACCAACCCGAATTCGTGCCCGACGACACCACGCCCGCCCTCGGCGGCGAGTACACGTCGGTGCACAGCCTTTTCGGACCGGTCCTCGAAACGGGACTGCCGTACAGCGTCTTCGCGGCACGGCTCCGTGACGACCAATACTGCCTGATCCTCCGCAACGCCGACCTCACCG
>NZ_JASJVF010000638.1:0-288 GCF_035019805.1 Cryobacterium sp. 10I1 | reverse complement strand
TCGTTGAGAACGATCCGTAGTTGAGCAATAACGTGCGGATCTGCCATGAGAAGTATGGTTTGCCGGTCGGACAGCAGCGGCATGAGCAGATCTGTGACGAACGACCGCCTCGAAGTGGATACGACGTTCTTGGTGTCCATGTTTGCTGATAGTTCGAGCCTGCTCGGCGGGCTGAACGAGGTCGAAGTCGCGTCACCGGTGTCGCCAGCTACGGGGGACGACTCGGTCCGCGACAACCAGCCGGGCCGGAGTGAGGGGTCTTGGCGCCGTGCGCTTTGGTGACGATCC
>NZ_JASJVF010000637.1:0-291 GCF_035019805.1 Cryobacterium sp. 10I1 | reverse complement strand
CACATCGACGAGCTGCCCGGCAGCGGCATCATCTACACCCTCACCGTCTCAGCGGCCGAGGACACCGCACGCCTGTTGCGCGAGGCCGGCCATGCCGTGCGCGCGTACACCGGCCAGACCGACACCGCGGAACGCGAGGAGTCTGAGGGGATGCTCAAGCGCAACGAGGTCAAGGCCCTCGTCGCCACAAGTGCCCTCGGCATGGGCTTCGACAAGCCGGACCTCGGCTTCGTGCTGCACCTGGGCGCCCCCTCCTCCCCCGTCGCGTACTACCAGCAGGTCGGTCGCGCG
>NZ_JASJVF010000636.1:0-292 GCF_035019805.1 Cryobacterium sp. 10I1 | reverse complement strand
AGAATCCGGCCAAGCGGCACCACGTGCGGTTCTGGCGCTGCCCCGACGGCTGGCTGCTCCCCGGTGGGACGAGGGTCGACTGGCTCGCGGCGGGGACCTTCGATCGTGCCGTCGGCTTCTCGCTGTTCACCCTGCAGATCACGCACAAGATCGACGAGAACACCGACATCGAGCGGGACCACATCGTCGACTCGCTTCTGCACGCCGGCTCGGGGGCTCGGGTGCACCTGATCCGGGACTTCGCGAGCGGATACCACGCACGCAACGGCGGCGGCGACACGATCCAGACGGA
>NZ_JASJVF010000635.1:0-293 GCF_035019805.1 Cryobacterium sp. 10I1 | reverse complement strand
CCGACGGGTCGGCGATTCTGTCTCCGGCCCGCATCCGCCTTGCCCTGCTCTCCCTCGCCCTCGGCGGCTTCGGCATCGGCGCGACCGAGTTCGTGGCGATGGGGCTGCTGCCGAACCTCGCGCGGGATCTCCTGCCCGGCCTCTACGCGACAGCGCCGGACGCTGCGAACGCCCAGATCGGCTGGCTGATCTCGGCGTACGCTCTCGGCGTCGTCGTCGGAGCCCCGACGATCGCGGCGGCAGCGGCACGCTGGCCGCGCAAGCAGCTGCTGCTCGCCCTGCTCGCCGCGTTC
>NZ_JASJVF010000634.1:0-293 GCF_035019805.1 Cryobacterium sp. 10I1 | reverse complement strand
CCTGAGATCACAGACTGGGAAGCGATGATCGTGGCGGCCGTGGCGAGGATGACCATGGGGAGTTGACCCCACGCGGGCACGAGGCCGAAGAAAGATGCGGTCGCCTCCTGCGGGTGGCGCAGAGCCAAGGACGCCTGCCCAAGATAGTTGAGGACCAGGGCGGGAAAGACGACCCACATCCATGCGCGCGTGATCGCTTGTCGGCCGAAATGGCCGAGGTCGGCGTAGAGGGCTTCGGCTCCCGTAACGGCCAGAACGATCGCTCCGAGGGCGAAGAATGCTGTCCCGGGCTG
>NZ_JASJVF010000633.1:0-297 GCF_035019805.1 Cryobacterium sp. 10I1 | reverse complement strand
CGCTCAAGCAGAGCGCGTTCTTCCGCGGGTCGAACGCCTCCTCGAAGATCGACGGCCTCTACTACGCGGGCGGTACGACGATCCCGGGCATCGGGCTTCCGATGTGCCTGATCAGCGCCGAAATCCTGCTCAAGAGGATGCGCTCGGACACGAGTACGGGACCGCTCGCGGAGCCCCTGCCCCGGCGCGTGCCGGTTCCGGCGGCGGTCCGGGTCACGGTGCCGTTGCGCCCGGAGCCCGGCGCAGCGGGCGGCACCGCCGGCGCCGGCGCCGCGGAAGCCGCCGCGACCGGGGTCC
>NZ_JASJVF010000632.1:0-298 GCF_035019805.1 Cryobacterium sp. 10I1 | reverse complement strand
GTGCCGGTGCTGCTGCACATGCTCGAGCACTTCCCGTCGATCCGCGCCGGCGTCGTGATGGTGCAGGCCGAGGTCGGCGAACGGCTCGCCGCGCCCCCCGGCTCGAAGGTCTACGGCAGCCCGAGCGTCAAGGCCGCCTGGTACGGGGCCTTCCGCACCGCGGGCAAGGTCAGCCGCCAGGTGTTCTGGCCGGTGCCGAACGTCGACTCGATCCTGATCGCGTTCCAGCGCCGCGAGAGCCCGCTCGAGAGCGAGGACCTGCGCCTCGCGACGTTCGCGCTCGTCGCCGGCGCCTTCC
>NZ_JASJVF010000631.1:0-298 GCF_035019805.1 Cryobacterium sp. 10I1 | reverse complement strand
AAATATCGGCGTAGAGGAGCATCTGCTTTTCCAGCAGCCGCGCCTGCCTATCTGCCGTGATCGTGCGCTTCAGAGAGGCGTCCGAATTCTCCCCAGCGCGCTTTGTAGCTCGACTGGTATTCCAGAAACCGAACAATGCCACTACCAGCACGGCCAACGGCGGGAGCCACACTGAGACTGGCACGCCGATGATCGACCCGGCAGCGGGCGCTTTCGATAGGGCCGTTGTAAGGATGTCCATTCGGACAGCGTAGCGACGCGCTTTCCATCATTTGACTATGGTCTCGGCTACCTTTGC
>NZ_JASJVF010000630.1:0-299 GCF_035019805.1 Cryobacterium sp. 10I1 | reverse complement strand
CGAACCCGCCGTACTCGAGGGGATGGTCTTCGGTGCGCACGGCGAGGTGATTCTTCGCCGGATCCGTCGGCACCCCGCGCGGGAGCGCCCAGGAGGCGAGGACACCCTCGTGCTCGAGACGGAAGTCGTAGTGCAGGTTCCTGGCGTGGTGTTCCTGGATCACGAAGCCCTGCCGGTCGGGGCTCGCGGTCACGGCCCCGGTGCCTGCTTCCGGCACCGGCTCCGGGGTGCGCGCCGCCGAGCGTTTGCTGCGATACACGGCCAGCCGGTCCCCGGGGTCAGGCGCGGGGGCGAACGCC
>NZ_JASJVF010000629.1:0-301 GCF_035019805.1 Cryobacterium sp. 10I1 | reverse complement strand
CGCTGGTAGCCGCCACTCCAGCACGACGCTGCCAAGCGTGCCAGCGATGCCAACACCGAGCAAACTGGCAGCTGAGGCGCTGTCGACCGGCGTCTTCGCCGATATCCAAGTGGTGCTTTCCCACGAGTGGTGATGAATGCACAGAAGTCGCTGCTCTGGGTTGCATTCGAGGGCCCTAGAACCCGAGGACCCGAGGACCCGAGGATGAAAGCGTCGAGTTGCGGATATCGACGCCGGGACAAGGCCAACAGGGATGCGGGCGGTATCCGTGGTCCGGGGACTTTCTGCCCAAGAAGCAATC
>NZ_JASJVF010000628.1:0-302 GCF_035019805.1 Cryobacterium sp. 10I1 | reverse complement strand
CCAGGCCGACCACGATGCCGCGATCGCCACGGCCGTCCGGGAGCGCTACCCGGTCGAGGTGGGCGCCCAGCTCGCCCCGACACCGCCGATCGACCGCGGCCCTGCCGCGTCCCTCGCGGGGGCGACCGCAATGATGGACCTCTCCGACGGCCTCTTCATCGATGCCGGGCGCCTGGCCAAGGCGAGCGGGGTCGGAATCGACTTCGCGGCGGACTCCCTCGGCGACAGCGTCGGGCTCGCGCTCGGCGGCGGCGAGGACCACGGCCTGCTCGCGACCTTCCCTGCCGGCGCCGTGCTGCCGG
>NZ_JASJVF010000627.1:0-302 GCF_035019805.1 Cryobacterium sp. 10I1 | reverse complement strand
GTATTGACGTACCGGCAGCTTGCCGTGGATGACATCGGCCGGGCCCCGGCGCTGGTCTCGGTGTGCGAGAACCCTGCGGTGATCGCGGCCGCGGCCGACCGGTACGGTGCTGGTGCTGGTGCTGGTGCTGGTGCTGGTGGCGGTTTCGTACCGATCGTGTGTGTGAACGGGCAACCGGGGGCTGCGGTGCTGCGGTTACTCACGCAACTCGTCGAAGGCGGTTCGCGGCTCCGGTACCACGGTGACTTCGATGCGGGCGGCGTCACGATCGCGCGCACGGTCGCTCGCAGCGTGCCGTGGAC
>NZ_JASJVF010000626.1:0-304 GCF_035019805.1 Cryobacterium sp. 10I1 | reverse complement strand
CCGCCCGGCCGATGTTCGCGAGCATCGAGCCGACCGGGGTGCGCTGGGCCGATGGCAGCTTCACGGAAGCGGACGTGATCATCTGGGCGACCGGGTTCCGTCCGGAGGTGCGGCACCTGGCCCCGCTGAAACTCCGCGCCAAGGGCGGCGGGCTCGTCGTCGGATCAGGGGCGAGCTGGACCGACCCGAGGATCTTCCTCGCCGGGTACGGGCCGCAGGCGAGCACGGTCGGCGCGCACCGGGCCGGCCGGGTGATCGCCCGCCAGGTCGTCGCCCTGCTCTGACCCGCCCTCCTGCTCGCCCC
>NZ_JASJVF010000625.1:0-305 GCF_035019805.1 Cryobacterium sp. 10I1 | reverse complement strand
CCCGCCCCCCGGGCGCGCGGGCCGGGGTCCACGACTGGTCGCGGTACCGGGAGGACCCGCTCGGGCGCCTCTCCGGGACGATCCAGTGGCTTGTGACGGTCACCTTCGCCGACACGACCGTCGCGACCGACGAGTCGACGCGGGTCGGGCGTTTCCACGACCGGGTGACGGGCACCTACCTCGATGCGGCGGGAGTTTCGCGGCCCTACGCCGCCGGGGACGCCGAGCTGCTCTCCTGGGTGCACATCGTCTTCACGGATGCCTTCCTCGAGTCCCACAAGCTGTGGGGAGGCAGCATCCCGGGT
>NZ_JASJVF010000624.1:0-308 GCF_035019805.1 Cryobacterium sp. 10I1 | reverse complement strand
GATGAAGAGCTTCGTGGCCAGAACGGGCAGGGGCGATTCGCTCATTCGCTCATCAGAGCACCTCGGCCGGCTTTCGGCAACAACGGCGCCGCGTCACGTGGCGGGCACGGCGGCGACATTGAGCGCCTCGATGTCCGCATAGAGTCGTTCCACCTCCGTGCGCGCCGCCGGGGCTGCGGCTTCGGCCGCGTCGAGTTCGCTCTGACGCTGCGACTGGTCTGACTCCCTCGTCGCGAATTCGGCCAGTCTGCCGGCCAGATAGCTACCATACGGCTCACCGCCCGCGGTGCCGCCGGAGTCTGCAACGT
>NZ_JASJVF010000623.1:0-309 GCF_035019805.1 Cryobacterium sp. 10I1 | reverse complement strand
GGTGCCGGCGCGGGGCGACCTCGAGGGCGACCGGCACTCCGCCGCGTGGCAGCGCATAGACGACGGGGTCGGTGAGGTCCAGCTCGGCGACGAGCTCGGCGAGCAAGCGGCCGGCGTCGCGGCGATCGGTGAACATGGGGCCTCCCGGTTCCTCCCGGTTCCTCCCGGACTCTCCCGGTTCACTGTGGAGAGTAGCCCCGCGTGCGCCTCTACCGGAAGACCGAGCGGGCGACGGCCGACACCTCGAGGGGAACACCCGCCGGCAGCACGAGGGTGAGGATGGGCGGGCGCCAGTACGCACTCAGGGAC
>NZ_JASJVF010000622.1:0-310 GCF_035019805.1 Cryobacterium sp. 10I1 | reverse complement strand
TGGCATGCACGCTGTCGCGCAGCGCTTCCTGCTCGGCCTCGCGAGTCCCCTGCTTGGTGCGCCGCTCCGTGGTGGCCGCGGCGTTGGCGTCGAGGGACTCCCGGAGCCGGTCGAGCTCCGCGGTCACCTCGAGGACCGCCCGCCCGTACTTGTCGAAGTCGGACTGCTCGCGGCGGGGGCCGACAGCCTGCCGCTTGAGCATCACCTGCGCATAGGCTCGGTAGTGCTGCAGGAACCCGTGCACCGCCTTCTGGGCGGCGGCAAGTTGCTGCACCTCGTCGCGTTCCTCGTCGAGTGAGCGCATTCCGTC
>NZ_JASJVF010000621.1:0-310 GCF_035019805.1 Cryobacterium sp. 10I1 | reverse complement strand
ACATATTCGGTCGGCGCGGTCGGGTCGAGCACGACGAGGTCGGTGTTCTCCTGTGCCGCGGCGAGGGCGATCCGGATGCCGTCGGCCGGCACCGGCCGCGCCGCACTGTTCCACGCTGCCATGGCTTCGGCCGAGGTGAACACCGGGAGCACGTTCCGACCGTCCGGTCCGGCGACCGTGATGACCGAGAGTTCCTGGGTCTTGTCGACGAGGAGACCGGCGTCGGTGTGCCCGGAGTCGCCGAGCGCCGTCACGAGCGGGATCAGCAGCCGGGACGAGCGGATCGCGTCGACGACGGCCTCCTCCCCGG
>NZ_JASJVF010000620.1:0-311 GCF_035019805.1 Cryobacterium sp. 10I1 | reverse complement strand
GTGTTCGATTCGGGGTAGAATCGGGGTATGGCAGGAGCTTCCGATCCCCAGTCACACACCCCGCAGACACCCGGTTCAGGGGTCGCGGGAGATCAGCGCGTCCAGGGCGTCGAGGTGGCCCATCCGGTCGCGGTCGTTGAGGGTTTCGAGGGCGCTGAGGGGTTGGCCGGGTCGGTGCCATCGGTTCATGCGGATGCTGTCGCCCGGCTCGTGGAGGCGCAGGCGGTTCTCGCAGAGGCCCTGGCCGCGATCCCGGTCGGGCTGCTCAGCGACACAGAAGCGGTCACGGCGCTGAGCACCGTGGAGGCGAT
>NZ_JASJVF010000619.1:0-312 GCF_035019805.1 Cryobacterium sp. 10I1 | reverse complement strand
ACGTCGACCTGCTGGTCCCGGCCGCGGTCGAGGGCGTCCTGCACGCCGGGAACGCTGCCCGCGTGACGGCACGCGTGATCGTCGAGGGCGCGAACGGCCCGACCTCCCCGGCTGCCGACCGGATCTTCGCCGCGAACGGACAGCTCGTGGTGCCCGACATCCTTGCGAACGCCGGCGGAGTGCTCGTCTCCTACTTCGAGTGGGTGCAGGGCAACCAGGCCTACTGGTGGAACGCCGCAGAGGTCGAACAGAAGCTCGAAGAGCGGATGCTCGCCGCCCTCGGTGCCCGTGACTGGCAAATTGAACTCACTG
>NZ_JASJVF010000618.1:0-314 GCF_035019805.1 Cryobacterium sp. 10I1 | reverse complement strand
GCCGCGACTTCCCCGGCCGGGCGAGACGATCTTCGGCCACGACTTCGCCCTTGTGCCCGGGGGTAAGGGACTCAACCAGGCGGTCGCTGCCGCCCGGCAGGGTGGCGCTGTCGACTTCCTCGGCGCGGTCGGACGCGATGCCTACGGGACGGAACTCCGGGCGCTGCTCGTGGCCGAAGGCATCCGCGTGGACGGTCTCGACACAGTCGACGGGCCGACAGGCACCGCGCACATCACGGTGCTCGATTCCGGCGAGAACTCGATCGTCGTCGTCTCCGGCGCGAACGCCGCCGTGACGGTACTCGACCCGGGGC
>NZ_JASJVF010000617.1:0-320 GCF_035019805.1 Cryobacterium sp. 10I1 | reverse complement strand
ATTCACCCCCGAGCCCGGCTGACGGCGCAAGCGGACGGCCCCAGCCGCGCGGCCCTGCGACCTTGCGCGGGTCCCTCGCCCTTGCCGGCCTCGGCTCGCTGCCGCTCCCGGCGTTCACGGCGATTTCGCTCCTGCTGGGCCTGGCCTGCGCTGCCCTCGCCCAGGCGTTGATCGGAGTCAGGGTGCTCGCCCTTGTCGCCGGCGTTGTCGGCGACCTGGTGCCGATGACGATCGTGCTCTGGCGGGCCCGCGAGCGGCGGCGCTCGCACCGTACGGTCTGGCCGGACGTCGTCGACCACCTGGTTTCGGGCGTGCGCTCC
>NZ_JASJVF010000616.1:0-321 GCF_035019805.1 Cryobacterium sp. 10I1 | reverse complement strand
GTCGCCGACCCCGAAGGTGCTCGCGATCCGGGGGTCACGGTCGGCGACCGCGACGAGGTGGATGCCGGCGGCCGCGGCGATCTCGACGACCGCCAGGCCCTCGGCGGCCACGAACCCATAGGTCGCCGGAACCGTTCGTCCGAGCGCATCCTGCACCTCGGCCGTGACGAGGGTGCCGCCGAGCGCGGTCACGAGGGCGTCTGCCGTTCCCTCCCCGCCGTCGGCCATCGGCGCGACGATACACACGGCATCCGGGAACACCGAACGGATGCCGCGTTCCATCGCGGCCGCGGCCGCCGCCGCGCGGCCCGCCAGGCACCC
>NZ_JASJVF010000615.1:0-322 GCF_035019805.1 Cryobacterium sp. 10I1 | reverse complement strand
GTGCGCGGTCACACCGTCGTCATCGTCGACGACGGGATCGCGACGGGTGCGACGGCGCGCGCCGCCGGGGACGTCGCCCGGCTGCACGGCGCAACGCGGGTGATCCTGGCCGTCCCAGTGGCTTCGGCGGAAGCGCTGCTCGACCTCACGAGCTTCGACGAACTGGTCTGCGTGAACGTGCCGCGCCGCCTGGTGGCCGTCGGCAACCATTACATCGACTTCGCGGCCACAACCGACGACGAAGTGACCGCGCTGCTGGACGCCGCCGCCAGGCGGATCCGTTCCGGACGCCATGCCGGCGGATCCGGGCTCGACCGTGACG
>NZ_JASJVF010000614.1:0-326 GCF_035019805.1 Cryobacterium sp. 10I1 | reverse complement strand
CCCACCGACTGGCCCGGTCGACGGCGATGCGCGCGACGGCATCCGCTTCACCGGTTCGACGCCCGGCCCGGTGCGGACCGGCCCGAGACAGGTGCCGGCCACGGATTCCGCGACGTCGGCGCTCGGCTACGGTCTCGTGATCCTGGCGATGGCCGGCGTGCTCGGGGCCGAAGTCGCCGCGCTCGGGTATGCGCCTCTCGCGACGATCCGCGTCGTGCTGCTCGCCTGGACATTCTCCGCGGTGCACGTCTCGGTGTTCCAGCTCGACCCGGGCCGGGCCGGCCGCTGGGTCGCGTGGCTGGCCATCGCCGCCGGCGGAGTCGCGG
>NZ_JASJVF010000613.1:0-326 GCF_035019805.1 Cryobacterium sp. 10I1 | reverse complement strand
GGCGGGGGGGCCGCCCCGGCGGTCCACCACGACGACCGGCTGCCGCTCGGCCGCGTCGTCGTTCTCGCGCACGGAGGCACCAGCGGCCGTGGGTATGCTGCCCTGTGCCGCGCCGTGTCCGCCGCCCACCAGGCCATGTCGACCGGAACAGGGCGCGAGCCGAGCATCGGCCGGTCAGAGCTTGCCGAACTGGCCGGGCTCCGGGCGCTGACCGTTCTGCTCGGGCCGGTCTCAGACGTCGGTGAGGCGATCGGCCGCCGCGCGACGAAGGAAGCCGGCGCCCGGCTCACGGCCTGGCAGGGATCGATGCCCACCGGGTCGGTGTG
>NZ_JASJVF010000612.1:0-326 GCF_035019805.1 Cryobacterium sp. 10I1 | reverse complement strand
GCCGCAACAACCCGTTCGCGGTCGGCCTGCTGCGAAACCTGCACTCCGCGATCCACACCCACCAGGGCCGCGCCGGTGAGCACGGCCACCGACGAGACCGCGACCAGGATGAACGCGAGCAGGAACCGACGTCCGAGTGGGCCGAGCCCAAGACCACGGGTCGTCATGACGCATCGTCCCGCCGGAGAGCAAGCCGGTAACCGACGCCGAGAACCGTCTCCAAAACTTCCGCTCCCGAGGCCCCGAGCTTGCGCCGGAGGTTCTTGATGTGGGAGTCGATGGTGCGCTCGTAGCCGGCATACTCGTAGCCGCGCACCCGGTTGACC
>NZ_JASJVF010000611.1:0-328 GCF_035019805.1 Cryobacterium sp. 10I1 | reverse complement strand
TCTTCGGCGTGATCGAGAACATGTCCGGCGCCCTCCAGCCCGACGGCAGCCTGCTCGAGCTCTTCGGCGCCGGAGGCGGAGCCGAGGTCGCGCGGCGACTCTCGGCCGGCCAGGACACGCCGGTGCCGCTCCTGGCGAGCGTCCCTCTCAGCGTTCCGCTCCGCACCGGCGGCGACGACGGTCGCCCGGTCGTGCTGAGCGACCCGCTCGACCCGGCGGCCCTCGCGATCGACGCGGTCGCCGAGCGGCTGTTCTCCCGCGCCCGCGGCCTCTCCGGCCGCAGCCTCGGCGTCTCCCTCAAATAACGCCGGTCACCGCGCCGCGCGCC
>NZ_JASJVF010000610.1:0-329 GCF_035019805.1 Cryobacterium sp. 10I1 | reverse complement strand
CGCCAGAACATCCCCGTGTTCGAGCGCGGCGACGGCGACGCGAGCGGCGAGGTCTTCGCCTCCGCCCGCAACGTCGCCAAGGGCGCGTACATTCTCGCCGAAGCGCCGAACGGCACCCCCGACGTCATCCTGATCGCCACGGGTTCCGAGGTCCAGCTGGCCGTGAACGCCCGTGCGGCGCTCGCGTCCGAGGGCATCAACGCCCGCGTCGTGTCTGCGCCGAGCCTCGAGTGGTTCCGGGAGCAGACAGCGGAGTACCGCGAGTCCGTGCTGCCCGCCGGCATCACCGCCCGCGTGTCCGTCGAGGCCGGTATCGCGCTGACCTGGGA
>NZ_JASJVF010000609.1:0-331 GCF_035019805.1 Cryobacterium sp. 10I1 | reverse complement strand
GCCTCGGACTGCTATTGGTCGCCGATGGCGTCGACAGTGACGAGGCATACGAGGCCCTCGTGCGGTTCGGCTGCGACTCCGCCCAGGGCAGCCTGCTCTGCGAGCCGCTTCCCGCCACCGAGTTCGACGCCTGGTTGACCGCCCGCCTTGTTGCGGAGCAGACCCGGGAGTAGAACGAGGAGTGGAGAGGAGCCGTATGTTCTGCTCCCAACGAAAGCTCGGACTTCCCGTCGTACTCGCCGTCAGCATGGTTCTGGCCGGCTGCGCGCCGACGGCGGCCTTTGCGGCGTCACCGACGGTGTCGGTCGCGAAGGCGACGTCGTGTCCGAGC
>NZ_JASJVF010000608.1:0-336 GCF_035019805.1 Cryobacterium sp. 10I1 | reverse complement strand
ATGTAGAAGACGTCGACGGGATCGAACATCGTGCCGCGGGGGGCGAGCGCGATCACGCAGATCGAGCCGGGGAGACCGGAGGCCGCGAGGCGGGTGCCGTCGAGCGGGTCGACGGCGACGTCGCAGAGCGGGGCGCCGCCCTGGCCGAGCGCCTCGCCGTTGGCCAGCATCGGGGCCGCATCCTTTTCGCCCTCGCCGATGACGACGGTGCCCTCGAACGGAGCATCGGCGAGCACGTCCCGCATGGCCGTGACGGCGGCGTCGTCGATGGCGATCTTGTCGCCCCGGCCGAGCCAGGGCAGGCAGGCCGCCGCGGCGGCATCCGTCGCCTCACGC
>NZ_JASJVF010000607.1:0-336 GCF_035019805.1 Cryobacterium sp. 10I1 | reverse complement strand
GCCATGCACGGGGTCGGCTGGGACACCACCCGCCGCGTGCTCGAGGCTGCGGGCTACGACCTGCCGACCCTCGTCGACGCGCAGATCGCCCCGGACCCGACCTTCCCGACCGTCGCGTTCCCGAACCCGGAGGAGCCGGGCGCCCTCGACCTCGCCTTCGCGACCGCCCGCGAGATCGACGCCGAACTCGTCATCGCGAACGACCCGGACGCCGACCGCCTCGCGATCGCGATCCCCGACGCCGACGCCGCGGGCGGCTACCGTCGCCTCACCGGCAACGAGGTCGGTGCGATCCTCGGCTGGCGTGCAGCGGAACGGGCAGAACTGGCGCCCCTC
>NZ_JASJVF010000606.1:0-337 GCF_035019805.1 Cryobacterium sp. 10I1 | reverse complement strand
GCAGGGCTGGGTCGCCTTCCGGGAGAGCGTTCAGTCCGGTGCCCACGGCGGCGACGTCGCCCGCGTCAGCGGACTCGCACGCGCCGGCGAACTCGCCCGCGCGGGAGAACTCGCCCGCACCGGAACGACCGACCGGGTGGCCGAGGGCCGGGATCGCTCCCGTGGCCTCGCCACCGTCGCCGACTCCGGCCACTCCGGCATCTGGCGGCTGCTCGCCTCGAACAGCCGCGAGCTCGGCCGCAGCTCCTCGGTCTACGGCTCCTTCGCCGGCGCGCGGGCGCACGTCCTCGAACTCAAGGACCAGTGCGACGCGATGGTCGCGACCATCGCGTCGCAC
>NZ_JASJVF010000605.1:0-339 GCF_035019805.1 Cryobacterium sp. 10I1 | reverse complement strand
GCCCAGAACCGGGCGACCGCGGCGCAGACGCTGATCAAGGCGGCCGCGCTCGGCCAGTTCCGTTACGGTCCAGGCGACTCGCCCTGGTACGGGGCGTCCTTCGCGGTGCCGGCCGAGGCATCCGCTGCCCACCAGCTCGCCAAGCGGGTCAACCAGGTCGAGCTGCCGCGCCTGCTCGAGCGTGCCGCCGGCCTCGTCGGCCAGACCCGGCTGCGGCCCTTCGAAACCATCGCAGAGCTCGGCGTGTACCTGCGGCTGCTGCTCGACATCCGCGACACCCTCGACAAGTTCCAGCCGGCCGTGTTCGACCGTTCGCTCACCGAGCTCATCTCGGCGGCC
>NZ_JASJVF010000604.1:0-339 GCF_035019805.1 Cryobacterium sp. 10I1 | reverse complement strand
CTGTTCGCCCCCGAAGACGGCGAATACCTGATGAGTACCTACGACGCCATCACCAGCCCCCGCCGGGGCGGGGTCCGGTTCGTGGACAAGGAGCAGGCCGCGTGGGCGAAGCGGGTCCAGGACGACCCGCGCACCACCGAACAGCTCACCGCGGACGCGTTCCTGGCCTTGATGAAACTCGGCGTGAAAGCCGACCCGAAACGCATCGCCGGAGGACGAAGCCCCGCCGTCCGCATGATCACCATCCGCCCCACCCACACCGCACCCACCGATGCCGCGCCAACCGAGGCCCCGTCACCCACAGCCGACGCTGCGGCGAACCCCGAAACCGCGGCACCC
>NZ_JASJVF010000603.1:0-340 GCF_035019805.1 Cryobacterium sp. 10I1 | reverse complement strand
GGGTAGCGACGGCCGCTACGCCGTGCGCGTCGGGACCGCCGAGTTCGGCAACGGCACCACGACCGTGCACACCCAGCTCGCCGCGACCGCGCTCGGCACGAGCCCCGACCGGATCGACATCCTGCAGTCCGACACCGACACGATCGGCTACGACACCGGCGCGTTCGGCTCGGCCGGCATCGTCGTCGCCGGTAAGGCCGTGCTGGGTGCGGCGACCGCACTCGCGGCCGTGCTCCGGCAGGCGGCGACGGATGCCCACCCCGGCGCCCCCGCCGACGCCTGGCTCCTCGAGCCCGACGGCCTCCGCTGCGGCAGCACCGTCGTTTCCCTCACCGACCTC
>NZ_JASJVF010000602.1:0-345 GCF_035019805.1 Cryobacterium sp. 10I1 | reverse complement strand
GGGGCCGCCCCGGGGGCCGCCCCCCCGCTTCTTCGTCAGGCGGTCCGCCCGGGCGGCGTCCGGGAGCTGCCCGTACTATTGACGGATGACCATCGAGCCTTCCGCAGAGTCCGTGCCCGTCCCGAGCATCGACCCCGGCGACCTCGAGACCGCCCTGCGAGTGCTCGCCTCCCTCGCCGCACTCGACCAGGAAGACCCTGACTTCGTCACCGTCCGGCAGGCGACCGCGAAGATGTTCAAGTCTGTCAAGCAGGTGCGCCGCGGCGAGAAGCGGGCCCTGATCGCGGAGGCCGACCGTGAGGTCATCGCGGCGACCGCGACCGGCGCCCCGACCCGGATCGACGA
>NZ_JASJVF010000601.1:0-348 GCF_035019805.1 Cryobacterium sp. 10I1 | reverse complement strand
CCAAATTGGGGGCTCGCGCGGAAAGGGCGGGCGGATGCGCCGCGGCGGCGGTCAGGCGAAGAGGGCGGCGCCGAGGTAGCTGCCGCGGGCGGCGCCGGGCGGGACGGCGAAAAGGGCTGAACCGACGTGCCGGACGTACTCGTTCATGGCGTCGTGCCGCGCGAGGGCGAGCTGCACGGTCGTGAACTGCGAGGGGCGGCGCTGGTAGCTGATGAAGAACAGCCCGGCCTCGAGCCGGCCGAGGTCGTCGTTGCCGTCCACGAAGTTGTAACCGCGCCGCAGCATCTGCACCCCCTTGTTCTGGGCGGGGTGGGCTAGGCGCACGTGTGAGGCCGGGCTGTTCTTCAT
>NZ_JASJVF010000600.1:0-349 GCF_035019805.1 Cryobacterium sp. 10I1 | reverse complement strand
ATGCCGACGCCCGTGAAGAAGACGGTGCTGAGCACGCTCAGGGCGATGACCGCGACGGGAAGGGCGAGCAGGAGAAAGCCGAGTTCCCGTGGTACCGACCGCCAGAGGCCTCGATAGCCGGGATTTTTGCTCAGAGGGATCTGCACGGTCTCCAGACTGCCAGATTCCCCGGAGTGCGGGATGGTTGCGGGTGTCGTCGTGGTCATGGTGTCCTCCTTGGTGGATGACTCCAGCCTCGCCGTGAACATCCAGCAGGCCCATCGGGCCTGCGTCCCAATCGCTGCGGGGGAAAACCCCCGCGGCCCGCATCGGGTCAGAGCGCGCGGTGGGTGAACCGGCCGCCGAGCAG
>NZ_JASJVF010000599.1:0-350 GCF_035019805.1 Cryobacterium sp. 10I1 | reverse complement strand
TACGTTCCAGCCATCAACGTCCTACTTGCACTTGCTGTGCTCGCCGTGACAATTGGCTTCCGAGGATCCGCCGCGTTGGCCTCCGCATACGGCATCGCCGTCACCACTACCATCTCCATCACCAGCATCGTCTACCTGGCCTGGAGTTGGGCACACTCCAGACGCCTCACGCCAAGAATTATCGCCGCAGGCGCAATCCTCCTGGTTACTATCGCGTTCCTCGTTGCGAACCTACCCAAAGCGACCTCGGGAGGGTGGCTCCCACTGGCAATTGGCGCAATCATATTCACAGTGATGGGCTCATGGTGGATAGGACAGCAACGCATCCGCGCCGCACGACGCATCGGCGA
>NZ_JASJVF010000598.1:0-352 GCF_035019805.1 Cryobacterium sp. 10I1 | reverse complement strand
TGGGCATGGTGACATCTTTCCAGCGAAGACGAATCTCCACAGGTCAGGAGTCAACCAAACCGGGGGCAGTCCCGTCTGCCCTGCTTGACCTCCTCGCGGAACTCAACCTCACCCATGTCCCCGACCGCATCCGCGTCGCGACCAAAACCCTCTGCCAAGAACTCATCGATGAGGAGGCCACCGCCCTCATCGGTGTCGGCCGTTTCGAGCGTTCCGAAGACCGCACCACCCAGCGGAACGGCTCCCGCCCGCGCGTGCTGTCGACGGCGGTCGGGGACCTGCACCTGAAGATCCCCAAGCGGCGCCAGGGTTCATTCTTCCCCGCGCTCCTCGAGCGCCGCCGCCGGGTGGA
>NZ_JASJVF010000597.1:0-354 GCF_035019805.1 Cryobacterium sp. 10I1 | reverse complement strand
CGTGTTGACGACCAGGGACGGATCCTGGCTCGCCCAGACGCCGCCCATGGTCGCCGTGAGCACCGTCGGCGCCGGCGACTCGTCGCTGGCCGGCTTCCTGCTGAGCGACCTGGCCGGCGGCAGCGCCCCCGATGCGCTCCGCCAGGCAGCAGCCCACGGGGCCGCAGCCGCATCTTTGCCCGGATCAACCGTTCCGGCACTGAACCAAACAAAGCCCAGCGACGTCACCGTGACGCAGCTGACCCATCCAAAGGAGGATGTCCAGTGAGTGCACTGATCACCCCGGAGCTCGTCGCTCTGGATAAGAACCTCGGAGCCGCTCCCTCGAGCGTCATCCGGCGACTCGCCGAGCTC
>NZ_JASJVF010000596.1:0-354 GCF_035019805.1 Cryobacterium sp. 10I1 | reverse complement strand
ACCCGGGCGCAGGCCGCAGCCGCTCACGCCGAAGCACAAGCCGCGGCAGAAGATGCCGCAACCGCGCAGGCCGCAGCCGCGCACGCAGCGGCACAGACGGCGTCAGCACAAGCCGCCGCCGCACAGGCATCCGCGGCACAGGCCGCGGCCGCACGGGCCGCCGCAGCGCAAGCGATCAACGTGCCGCTGCACGTGCCACTGGCCGGCCCGTCGCGACTGCCCGCGCCGCCGGAACCGGAACCGGTGTCGACGGTGCGGTCCGCTGCGGTGTCTGCTGCACACCTCGCCGCACAGCGCGCACCCCAGGCACCCCTGACCCGGTCAGCGCGTGCGCCGATGGCGCCCGCGCCGGGC
>NZ_JASJVF010000595.1:0-356 GCF_035019805.1 Cryobacterium sp. 10I1 | reverse complement strand
ACCGGATGCTGTCCGACCGTTCCGTGATCCTGGTCACCCATGATCCGCTCGACGCCCTCGCCCTCGCCGACCGGGTCATCGTGCTCGAGGACGGCCGGATCGTCGAGGCCGGCCCCACCCGCGAGGTCTTCGCGAACCCTCGCGCCGCATTCACCCGCGCCCTGACCTTCGGCCTCACCCCTGGGACGGCCGAATCCCGCGAAGACGGCTTAACCTAGGAGCATGACGCTTTCCGCCCCATCGTTCCGTCGTGCCGCCGCCGTGGCGCTGACCGAGGACGAGGTCGCCCGCATCCGCAACGACTTCCCGATCCTCGAGCAGCGCATCAACGGGCATCCGCTCAACTATCTGGACTC
>NZ_JASJVF010000594.1:0-356 GCF_035019805.1 Cryobacterium sp. 10I1 | reverse complement strand
CGACTGGTCCCTGCGCGCGCTCGGTGTCGCGGCCGTGGTTGCCGCGACGCTGGGGTTCTCCGCCGCCCCGGCGTCCGCGCACAACTATCCGGTCGGGTACGCGCCCGCGGAGAACTCGGTCGTGACCGAGCAGCCAGGCCACTTCACCATCACCACAAACGACGCCCTGCTGAACCTCGACGGCACCGGAACCGGCAACGCCATGCGCATCAGCGGTCCGACCTCCGCACCCCTCTATTACGGCGACGGATGCGTCACCCTGTTCGGCCCGAAGCTCGAGACCACGGCCCAGCTCGGCCAGCCGGGGGAGTACACGGTGACCTGGCAGGTCGTCTCGACCGACGGCCACCCGGTCT
>NZ_JASJVF010000593.1:0-356 GCF_035019805.1 Cryobacterium sp. 10I1 | reverse complement strand
TGGCGGCACGTTCGTCGATGACTTTGTCGTAGTAACCGACAAGGGTTTCACAGACGTTCTCCCACGAGCGGCCGAGCACCGCCCTCCTGCCGGATTCGCCCATCCGCAGCCGGAGCGGCGCGTCATCCACGAGCCGCGTGACACAGCGCCGCAGATCGCGTTCGTCGTCTGGAGTGAAGAGGAATCCGTTGTCGCCGTGCGCGACGAGGTCGATCGGGCCGCCGGCGTGCGGGGCGACGACGGGGAGCCCAGCCGCGTGCGCCTCCTGGATCGTCTGGCCGAAGGTCTCTTCGGTCCCGGCGTGCACGAAGACGTCGAACGCGGCGTAAGCGTCGGCGAGGGCGGACCCGGAGAGC
>NZ_JASJVF010000592.1:0-358 GCF_035019805.1 Cryobacterium sp. 10I1 | reverse complement strand
CTGGAAAAGCAGATGCTCCTCTACGCCGATATTTTGACTTTCATCGCCCAACGGAGCCAGCACAGAAGCGCCGTACTAAACATGGGCAAGATCGAAGGTGTCGATATCCCTCAACAGTACGAATCAACCGATCGATTCGCTTTATCCGGGCGCGCAGAAGCCATCGCTCGACGATCCGTACTGAACGCTTGGAACGCCTGCAACAAAGCCGACGAGGACACGGTAAGAAAACAGATCCTCCAAGCAAAAATCCCCAAAGTGTGCGACGCGGGAATGAAGGCATACGCCGAAATCGACGCTGCGCGAGTCGAGGCTGAGAGGCAAGACGGATTGCTGCGAGATGCCATCCGGATCGCAT
>NZ_JASJVF010000591.1:0-360 GCF_035019805.1 Cryobacterium sp. 10I1 | reverse complement strand
CAAGGATCGGACGCACCCGGCTTCAGGCCACACCGTAACCGGCTTAGTGGCTGTCGCTCCGAGGCAACTTGTCTAACCTAACCTCCCCCGCAGCCCCTGTCAAATCGGCCGGAACCCCGCTTCTCGACACGAAAACGCGTCCACAAAAGGAGTTCAACCAATCCGACAAAACTTACGGGAGGAAGACTTTCAAGCCTACGCCTCGCACATCCGAATCAAGGATTCGAGAGTGAGAAAAGCGTAAAACTTCGGTCCCACGTGAGGCCGGAAAGCACTGCGGCTTTTCCGCACCTTTGGGGTACGTGAAGACATTACGTGCCTCCACCACCCCCGTCAAAACCCGCACCACCCCGGGCGTGT
>NZ_JASJVF010000590.1:0-362 GCF_035019805.1 Cryobacterium sp. 10I1 | reverse complement strand
GCGAACACCTGCGCGCCCTGGCCGGCCGGGTGAGGGATGCCCGGGTCGCCTACCAACGGGCGATCGCGCTGTGCGCCGACGCCGGCATCCGTTCGCGCCTGCAGGAGCAGTGCGCGCTGCTCGGCACGGCCTGATCGGCACGGCCTGATCGGCACGGGCTGACGGCTCGGCTCAGGCCGATTCCGGCTCGGGCTCTGGCTCACGGACGGGGTGCATGAACGGTTCAAGGGCCGAGAGCGTGCGGTCCATCGCCGTGCCGAGCCGGGCGACCTGCCCCGCGGTGATCGGCTCCTGCCGCGTCGCCGCCGCCTCGATCTCGGCGCAGACGGCGGCGAGGGCGCTCGCGCCGACCGTCGCGCTGC
>NZ_JASJVF010000589.1:0-363 GCF_035019805.1 Cryobacterium sp. 10I1 | reverse complement strand
CTCGGAGATGAGGAGCGCCGTGCCGAGG
Organism: Cryobacterium sp. 10I1; assembly: GCF_035019805.1. Taxonomy (NCBI): domain Bacteria; kingdom Bacillati; phylum Actinomycetota; class Actinomycetes; order Micrococcales; family Microbacteriaceae; genus Cryobacterium; species Cryobacterium sp. 10I1. Next base: position 335 of record NZ_JASJVF010000589.1, on the reverse strand, counting down.
GCGAGGGGCACCGCGACGCACATTGCGATGACGGCGATCGTGATGGTGCCGAAGAGAACGGATGCGATGCCGAACTTCTTCGTTTCCGGCGACCAGTCCTGCTCGAAGAGGAAGTTGAACCCAGCGACCCCGAGGGCGTCGCCGGCGCGCAGCGAGAGGAAGACACCGACCGCGAGCATGATCAGCACGGTGATCGTGCCCGCGCTGAACGCGACCGAGCGGAACACCGAGTCGGAGATCGACGGGCGGGAGACCAGGGAGCGCCGCGGCCGGGAGTCGGGGTTCGACGGGTCGAAAACGGCCGGGTCTGTCCCGAAGGCGTCGCCCAGGGGCGA
>NZ_JASJVF010000588.1:0-367 GCF_035019805.1 Cryobacterium sp. 10I1 | reverse complement strand
GCCTGCGAAACGGGCTCACCCGGGAACAGTTCGTCGCCACCATCGGCGCTACCGGCGGCGGCAGCGTCACAGGTTTGGCTCCCACAGGCGCCACGACGTACGTCACAACCAGTGCCGGGGCGGACTTCGCGCTCACCCCGATCACCTTCGACTACGTCAAGAACGGTGCTCCCGGTGAAGTCACAGCCCACCTCCGCCTCATCTACACCGGAGGCCAGTGGCGTTACATGACCATGCAACCAGACAACGCGCCCTCGAACTCGGACAGCAACACGCCTGACCCGACCGTGCCCTAGGAGCGTGAGTCAGTAACGCCTATTCGGCTTTGATGCCAATGAATGCCTCCGATGTCGTCGGGTTGGGTTGG
>NZ_JASJVF010000587.1:0-367 GCF_035019805.1 Cryobacterium sp. 10I1 | reverse complement strand
GTCGACAACGGGGTCCTACTGTGCTGGTTCCACCACCACAGCATCGATACCTCCGGGTGGGAGATCCGAATGGTGAAGGGCTCACCGCAGGTGCGGGCCCCCGGGTTGATCGATCCGCAACGGCTCTGGCGGCCGCCGAACAGGCACCGCGCCCACCAGGTCCTCACCGGACCACCCAACCGCGACTGACCAGGCGCGACCGCCCGGCATTGAACCGTTGAAGCCTTGAACCGAACACCACAACGGAGCGACCGCGGCCCCTCATGTCGGAGCACAGCCGCTCGGACTACCCCTAGGAGCGTGAGTCAGTAACGCCTATTCGGCTTTGATGCCAATGAATGCCTCCGATGTCGTCGGGTTGGGTTGG
>NZ_JASJVF010000586.1:0-368 GCF_035019805.1 Cryobacterium sp. 10I1 | reverse complement strand
CAAGGATCGGACGCACCCGGCTTCAGGCCACACCGTAACCGGCTTAGTGGCTGTCGCTCCGAGGCAACTTGTCTAACTTACCGATCCAATCAGTCCCTGTCAAATCCGGTGAATCCCGCCCTCCGAGCACGCCAAAGCGAACTCGAAACACCGAACACCGGCCCGACAAACAACCGAAAGGAGGGAGAGTTACCAGCCTAGACCTCCCACACCGGTTACCCCAGCAAAGGGGACAAACAAGGCGAAGAAGATAAAAACTGTGGTCCCACGTGAGGCCGGAAAGCACTGCGGCTTTTCCGCACCTTTGGGGTACGTGAAGACATTACGTGCCCCCACCACCCCCGTCAAAACCCGGACCACCCCGGGCG
>NZ_JASJVF010000585.1:0-378 GCF_035019805.1 Cryobacterium sp. 10I1 | reverse complement strand
GGCGGCGCCCCGGCGACCGGGCGGCCGTACCGGTGTCGCTCGGCCGCGGCCAGCAACCGGGCAAGTGCTGCACCGGCTGCCGCCCCACCGGTGCCCGTGAGGCCGGGCAGGGCGCCGATCCGCGCCGCGAATTCCCGGGGCGTCTCCGTGGCGCGCACGCTGACCCCGAAGTCGACGGCCGTGTCGACGAGCTCCCGCCAGGCATCGGCGCCCCCTGCCGTGCCCCTGGCGAGGTCCCTGCGCCGTCGTCTGCTCCGAAGCAGGCGGATGCCACCCGGAGCGGCGAGTACGACGACGAGCGCTCCGAGGATGAGCGCAACGCGTCCGGGCGTGCCTGCATCGTTCCCGGGCGTCTTCGCGGCTCCGCTTCCCGTCGAC
>NZ_JASJVF010000584.1:0-378 GCF_035019805.1 Cryobacterium sp. 10I1 | reverse complement strand
GGGCTACGGGGCTACGGGGCAGCGGGCGATGCGGAGTTCGGCGACGAAGGAGACCCGGTCGGGGTCGCGGTGAGCGTGTTGTGCGGCCTCGATCATCAGGGTTCGGATCGCGTAGTGGCAGCAGAGGTGGCCCCAGATTTCCTGCTTGACCAGGTCCGGGGCCTTGGACCGCATCACCATGCGCTGGGCGCGCTGATGCGCTTTCAACTCATCGAACACAGACTCGATCTCCCACCGTTCTGAGTACACGGTCGCGAGCTCTTCCGCAGATGCCTCACCCGGATCAAGGATCGTTGTCAGCAACCGGTAGCCATCGGGATTGTCGCGGCCGTCGTCGATCGTGTAGTCCACGACCCGCACGGTCAACGGTGCTGTCGA
>NZ_JASJVF010000583.1:0-378 GCF_035019805.1 Cryobacterium sp. 10I1 | reverse complement strand
GGGCTGCAAGAAAATAGTTACGAGTGTCTAACGGTGCGGGGGGCTCATTGCTGACTGCCATCGCATCGACCGGCGGTTGAACGCGGCAAGCAACCGTTCGGCAGGAGGAAGTGCTCGTTTCTCCGCGTCGGGAAAGCCGTCATAGGTATAGGTCGCGACGGCCATTGGGGATCCTGCACGGCCGAGCGCGTACCGGAGCGTCGAGTCGTTTCGGTGGCCGCAGATCAGGATCCCGACGGTCGGCGTATGAGTGCCGAGCCTCAGCCGGTCGTCGAACCCCGGGGTGGTGCGATCTTCATGCTTCTCCTTTGACCGCAAAGGTAGCCGAGACCATAGTCAAATGATGGAAAGCGCGTCGCTACGCTGTCCGAATGGACA
>NZ_JASJVF010000582.1:0-383 GCF_035019805.1 Cryobacterium sp. 10I1 | reverse complement strand
GGCCACTGAATCGTGGGCCTGCGGGGTGTGTGACTGGGGATCTGAAGCTCCTGCCATACCCCGATTCTACCCCGAATAGAACACGAATGCGAGACTTACTCACATAATTTTGTGCTTCTTATTTCGAGTTTCATACCTGAAGACGACGGGTGCGTGCTCGTGGTACCGAATTCAGGAGATCCGCACGGGCGGGCAACTCCGGTTCGCGGACTAGTGCGGCCGATCCCACCCGACACCAAGAATCTCCTGAATTCGACACACTCACCCTGCTCTGGGATCCTCCGCGCTCGGGCACGGCAGGCGGCACGGTGGCCAGCGCGCTGGCCTGTCGGGCACATGCGCTCGTGAGCTCTTTGCATCCCGAGCGCGGAGGATCCCAGAGC
>NZ_JASJVF010000581.1:0-385 GCF_035019805.1 Cryobacterium sp. 10I1 | reverse complement strand
GTCGGACCCGGCATGACCTCAGGCGGCTGGCTCGCCCAGTTCGGCGCCGACCTCCAACACAGTGTCTCCGTCGCGACCAAGGCCCTCGGCTGGCTTCCCGGCTGGGCCGTGGCGATCGCGCTGGTTGCCTCCGGCGGCTATTTCGTGTGGCGCGCCACCCGCCACACCGAGCCAAAGCCCCCGGAACCAACCTTGGCAACACCCGACGGGCCGGCTCGGTCCGCCGACTCTGAATCCAGCTGCTGCAGCGATGCAGCCCTCGAAACCCCCGCACGCACAGGACAGGACACCACCAAATGAGTTCCGCCCCCAAAAACACGCAAAAGGCTCCCGCAGCCCGATCGCGCCGCCCCGGCTGGTTCGGCTGGATCACCGGGCTGCTGAT
>NZ_JASJVF010000580.1:0-387 GCF_035019805.1 Cryobacterium sp. 10I1 | reverse complement strand
CGAGCCCGACGGACTCGGCACGCTTCGCGGTGAAGGCGGCGTGCGCGGTCTCAGCGGTCTGCCGGTATTCCCGGCCGAGCGCATCGAGGTCGGCGAGCATGCTCTGCGCCGAGGTGCGCCCGGCCGCGATCGCGGCGAGGGATGCTGTGCCGGTCGCCTCACTGGGCAGCACGGTCAGGGCTGCGGATGCCTCGGCGCGCCTGGCCTCGTTCGAGTTCAGCAGGGCGTTGGCCGCGGCCAGTTCCCCGGCGGCGGCGTCCTGCTGCAGGTGGCGCAGCCGGAGGAGTCCGGCGAGGGCGAAGTCGCGTTTCATCAGATGCCTCCGAACAGCCGGGTGAGCCGGGTGAGCTGGTCCCACGCGAGCTTGGGATCCCAGGTTTCTTCATT
>NZ_JASJVF010000579.1:0-392 GCF_035019805.1 Cryobacterium sp. 10I1 | reverse complement strand
ATGTTCACCCGCGCAGAGCCGGACGCCGCGCGGGGCACACCGTCCGCGTAACCGAGCGGGACGAGGGCCAGATTGCCGTCCTCTGGGGCACGCCACAGGTAGTCGTAGGACACGCCCGCTCCCGCAGGCACCCGGCGCACGGCGGCGACGCTCGCGCGGAGGGTCATCGCCGGCGAAAGGCCGAGCTCCCGCGGGCTCGCGTCGTCGAAGGGGGACAACCCGTAGAGGCCGATGCCGATCCGCACCATGGAGAACCGGGCGGCGGGCAGGCGCAGGGCGGCCGCTGTCGACGCGAGGTGCGCGAGCTCCGGGGTCAGCCCTGCCGCTGCGGCGAGATCGAGGCCGGAGCTGAAGCGGGCGACGGGCGCGCGCGGCCCGGCCCCGGGGGGGGG
>NZ_JASJVF010000578.1:0-394 GCF_035019805.1 Cryobacterium sp. 10I1 | reverse complement strand
TCCGTGAACCAGGCGTCGATGCCGTCGACGCCGGCACGGAGCGCGGACGCGGTCGGCAGGGTTGCGTAGCGCAGCTGCACCGGCCGGAGGGTCGCGGCCGTGACGGTGAGGGTGAAACGGCCGTCCCGGTCGAGGCGGCCGATGACGACGGCTCCCGAGCGGCCGATGGGGGAGAGCGCGATCTTGCGGAACGCGGTGCGGGCGCGCAGCGACGCGTCCGGGATGTGGATGGAGCGCAGCACGTCCCCGGTGCGCAACACGGTGGTCATGTCGCCGGTGACGAAGCCGGCGGCGGGAAGGTGCTCGTCGCTCCCGTCGCGGCGCCAGACGAGCACCTCGGCGTCGAGGGCCGCGGCGAGGCTCGTCATCGGGCCGGCGGGGAGGGCGGTAGCGA
>NZ_JASJVF010000577.1:0-404 GCF_035019805.1 Cryobacterium sp. 10I1 | reverse complement strand
GCTCAGCCGGTGCACATCGGCGACGAGGTCCGGGTGCGGTCGAGCGGTTTCGACCGGGTGCTCGTGGTCTCGAAGATCGTGAACAAGCGCGTCGGCGCACTCGTCGCCGCCGAGTGCTTCGTGGACAAGACCCCGCCGCCCCCGCCGCGGGAGGAGGTCGCGCTCGTGCCCATGCGGGACCGCGGCGCCGGGCGTCCGACCAAGCGGGAACGCCGCGACATCGACAAGCTGCGCGCCACGGAGCGGCAGGGCCCCGAGGACTGGCCGGAGAACGACTGAGGCTCCCCCGGCATCCGCTCGCCCCGTCGAATCCGTCAGGGGGCGAGGTCGGGAAGGGTGTGGATTCCGAAGTGCTCGCGCAGGGCGAGCGCGGCGGCGAAGCATCCGTTCATGCCGTGCACGGC
>NZ_JASJVF010000576.1:0-404 GCF_035019805.1 Cryobacterium sp. 10I1 | reverse complement strand
GCCTCGGTCTACGGACTCGGAGTGTTCTCCGGCGCGGCCAGCTCATGCTGCGCTCCGGTACTGATCGGCGTAGCGGTCCTCTCCGGCGCAACGGCTTCGTTCCCCGCGGCACTGGCCGTTGGCCTCACCTATGTGGCCGGAATGGTCGCCCCCCTCGCCGTCCTGGCGCTGGTCTGGGACCGCAGGGACTGGGGCTCAAGCAAGTGGCTTCAGGGACGCCAGATCACCCTGCACCTGGGCCGGTACCGCCGCAGCCTCGCCGTCGGCAGTGCCGCCTCCGCCGTCCTACTCACCGTGATGGCCATCCTCACCTATATCCAGGCCGCGGTCGGACCCGGCATGACCTCAGGCGGCTGGCTCGCCCAGTTCGGCGCCGACCTCCAACACAGTGTCTCCGTCGCGAC
>NZ_JASJVF010000575.1:0-408 GCF_035019805.1 Cryobacterium sp. 10I1 | reverse complement strand
CGCGGCCAGGGGCAGCGGCTGCGCCGGCGCGGATGCCGCGGCCGCGACGACGAGTGCGCCGTCAGCAACCGAGACTTCGACTCCGGTACTCGCCAGCAGGTCAGAGCCGACGAGGAGGTCGGCGATCTTGTCGTCGAGTTCCCGCTGGATCACGCGGCGGAGCGGCCGGGCACCGTACTCGGGTTCGTAGCCCCGCGTGGCGATCCAGTCGATCGCGTCCTCGCTCACGGTCAGGGCGAAGCCCTGGGCGGCGAGCCGGGTGCGCGTCCCGGCGAGCAGCATCCGCACGATGTCGTGCAGTTGCGGCGCGTCGAGCTTGCGGAACAGCACGATCTCGTCGAGCCGGTTCAGGAACTCCGGACGCATCGCCTCGCGGAGCTTGCCCATCACCCGGTCGCGGAGCGCTTT
>NZ_JASJVF010000574.1:0-420 GCF_035019805.1 Cryobacterium sp. 10I1 | reverse complement strand
GCAGCCCATCCGCCAGGCCAGACCCTCCCGGCCGAGCACCCGGGCCCTCCGGTCCACATCCGTCGCCGTGCTCACCCGGGCCGCATCCACCGTCCGACCGATCGCCTCCACGGTACTCAGCGCCGTCACCGCTTCTGTATCGCTGAGCAGCCCCACCGGGATCGCCGCCAGGGCATCGGCGAGAACCGCCTGCGCCTCGGCGAGCCGGGCGACAGCATCCGCATGCACCGACGGCACCGACGGAACCGAACCGGCCAACCCATCAGCGCCCTCGAACCCCTCGGCAACCGCGACCGAATGGGCCGACTCGACGCCTGCGATGGGCTGGTCACCCGCGACCCCGGAACCGGGTGTCTGCGGGGTGTGTGACTGGGGATCGGAAGCTCCTGCCATACCCCGATTCTACCCCGAATCGAACAC
>NZ_JASJVF010000573.1:0-426 GCF_035019805.1 Cryobacterium sp. 10I1 | reverse complement strand
AGGGTGCGGAGAATCTCACGGGCGGATGCGCGGGTATCGGTCCGGGTGTCGGTCATCGTCCCAGCTTCGCAGGTGCCGCTGACAGTTCTGCCGGGACGCTCGGTAGGCTCGCAACGTGAAGGTCACCCAGGAACTCGAATCCCGCATGCACCCCGACGCGATCGCCGGCTTCCGGCTCATGCTCGCCGAGGCCCGCGTGAGGGACACGATTCTGCTGCCCGAGCGGGCGATGCAGCGGATGGTGGGACACGTGCAATGGATCCTGCGCCGGGTGGGTGCCGACGGCATCCGCCTCACCGATGCCGGCTACCTGCCGCCGGTCGATGTGCTCGCGGCGACGACGGAGCTCGACTGGGGCTGGCCCGTGACGGTCAACCGTGAGGTGCACATGCTTCCGTTGCAGGAGCTGCGTGACCACCTCCGCCG
>NZ_JASJVF010000572.1:0-428 GCF_035019805.1 Cryobacterium sp. 10I1 | reverse complement strand
CCGGCGCGCTGCTCGGCGTCGGACTCGTGCTCATACTGGCCGGGCGTTCACGGCGAGCGCGCCGACTCCGCTGACCGCAACATCGCGCCCAACGGCACGCGGCCCTTCCGCCAGACTGGGCAGCGGTTACACCGGCATCCGATTCTGGCCTGCGTATCGGGGAGTGCCGCTCATCGCAGCTCGGTGAGAGCGAACAGGGCGGTTCGCACGCGCTTCATCGCGGTCGTGAGGCCCCATTCGGCGGAGAGACGGTCGAGCTCGGCATCCTGCTCCGGGGTGCTCGGGCGGATCCGGGCGTCGAATGCCGGGAGCTTCAGGTCGCGCACGACGTTGACGACGGTCGGGGCGACCGTGAGGTAGTCGGCGGCGGCGATGATCTTGCCGCGCACACCCGCTGCCAGCGCCGAGGCCGGATCGGCGGCCGCTGC
>NZ_JASJVF010000571.1:0-428 GCF_035019805.1 Cryobacterium sp. 10I1 | reverse complement strand
GAACGCGTCAGCATGGTTCTTGTTGCCGGGTCCCTCTTGTTGGTCCCCATTTTCTTTCTGTCGGGTCCGAATCTGGGTGAGATGGCGACCAATTTTGTGCTCCCCGGGATGCCACCCGGGTCCCAACTTTCCACGGTGATGCTGCTCATCATCGGGATCGTCGGCACGACCGTCGCCCCGTGGCAGTTGTTCTTCCAACAGTCCTATGTCATTGACAAGCGCATCACGCCCCGGTTCATGAATTACGAAAAGGTCGACTTGTGGATCGGGATCTTGATGGTCATCGTCGGTGCGGCCGCGATCATCGGCTTCACGTCCGCCACCTTCACGGGCCGGCCCGAATTCGGCAATTTCACTGACGCACTCGGGGTCGCAGAAGGCCTCGGCAAGTTTGTCGGACCTGGCGTGGGAGTGATGTTCGCGATCGC
>NZ_JASJVF010000570.1:0-429 GCF_035019805.1 Cryobacterium sp. 10I1 | reverse complement strand
GCGAGAACGGCACCCCGCCGCGGCGGGCGGCGAACGGATGCGTCGCATCCGTCACCGACGCCGGTTCCCGGTCGAGCCGCACCACCTCGCTGTCGACGTGTAGCGTCCAGCCGGCATGGACGTCGAACCACTCCGCGAGGTCACCCGCGTGCCGCCGCACGAGCCGGTAGCGCTCCTCTTCAGTCGAGCGGATCAGGGGCGTGCGCAGCAGCATTCGGGCCGCCCGCTGCCGGTCGTCGACCGCCGAGACGCTCATGACACCTCCACAAACACGTCGACGTCTGCATCAGCATCCGAGTCGGCATCGGCGCGCGAGTGCGACGCGTGCGCCGGAGACCCAGCCTGAACGTCGCCGGCTTCCTCCGCGTCGGCGCGCCCGTGAGTTGAGCTTTCGGCCTCGGCATCGGCGGCATCAGCGGCGTGTGCGCC
>NZ_JASJVF010000569.1:0-432 GCF_035019805.1 Cryobacterium sp. 10I1 | reverse complement strand
GCTCCACCTCGTGCGGCTGCGTTTCGAGGACACGATCCGCCGGAGCGTCGACGAGATCATGGAGCTGATGAAGAACGCTCCCGACCTGCGGGCGGACCTCGCGCGGAGCCGGGTTCCGTTGCTTGTCGCCGTCGGCGAGCGGGACCTCTGGCCGCTCGAGCTGCACCGGGCGTTCGCCGGGCGGATCGGCGCCCAACTCCGCGTGTATCGCACCGGCCACAGTCCCTGCGAGACGACGCCGCACCAGCTCGCCCGCGACCTGCTCGCCCTCTACGCCCGCTCCTGAATCCCACCGGGCTCCTCGGATCGAGCGCGGGGCATCCGCCGGTGCGCGAGTGGCGCACCACAGGCGCAGCGGCGGAACTCCCGCGCCCGGCGCAGATGCACAGCGCTCAGGCTCGGATGCGGCGCGCCCAGGCCCGGCGGGCCAGC
>NZ_JASJVF010000568.1:0-442 GCF_035019805.1 Cryobacterium sp. 10I1 | reverse complement strand
GGAACCCCGATCCGCGTTGCTTCGAAGTCGATCCGCGTCCGTGGCGTGCTCGAGGCCATCCTCGCCGTGCCCGGCTACCAGGGCGTGCTCGCGTACACCCTCGCCGAGGCGCTCTGGCTCGCGGAATCCCTCGACGACATCGTCGTCGGCTATCCGAGCGTGGACCGGGGGGCGATCGGGGTCCTCGGCCGCTCGGCACTGCTCGCCTCCCGGGTCGCCCTGATGGTCGACTCGCTCGCCCAGCTCGATCTCATCGACACGGTGATCCCCCCGCACCGGCGCGAGACCATCCGACTGTGCATCGAGCTCGACGCCGGCTGGAAGAACCCGGTGCTCGGGCACCTCGGCGTGCTGCGCTCGCCGGTGCATACCGCCGCGGAGGCCAGGGACTTCGCGGCGGCCATCGTCGCGCGCCCCGGCTTCGCTCTCGTCGGCCTGATGG
>NZ_JASJVF010000567.1:0-443 GCF_035019805.1 Cryobacterium sp. 10I1 | reverse complement strand
CAGCCCGGTGACAGGGTCCTCTCCGCCCGGATCAGTTACGGCTGGGCCTGGCCGGGACCCGGGCAACCGGCAACGATCGGCCATGACATCGCGGTCCCGATCGCCCCGCCGCCGAGTCCGCCGCTCCCGTCACTGACCTCGATCGGTGCGGGTGCGCATCCGCTCGCCTCACCGCCATACGACCAGCTGAGCTTCCGGTTCGAGGGCGGCTTCCCCGGTTATGAACTCGAATACGTGCCGGTCCTGACCGGAGATGCGAGCGGCCTGACGATTCCGATGGACGGAACCGACAGCATCCTGCGGGTGGTGTTCCGCCTCGCGCAGGCCCACACCGAGGACGGTATCTCGAGTGTGCTCGAGGCTCCGCGCGAAGCGGTCGGCCTGGCCGCCATCACCCGGTACGCCCCGGCCGGGGACTTCGAGGGCACCGTGACCTACGGGAT
>NZ_JASJVF010000566.1:0-453 GCF_035019805.1 Cryobacterium sp. 10I1 | reverse complement strand
CGAGACGGTTCGGGGCGAGGGGTGAGCGGATGCCGCGGGTCAGGCGAGTGCGAGCATCGCGGCCGCCGCGAGCGCAAGACCGAGGCCGACCCACTGCACCGGCGCGATCCGCTCCCTGAGCACGACCGCTGCGAGCAGGATCGTCCCGGCCGGGTACATCGCCGTCAGCACGCTGATCACGCTGAGGTCGCCGATCCGGATCCCGATGAGCAGCAGGAAGTTCGCGGCGACGTCGACGAGACCGCAGACCGCGGCGAGCGTCAGGCCGATCGTGAGGGTGGACCGGGAGCGCCGACCGGTGTGAGCGGGAACCGCGGCCGGGTCTGTTGCGCGAGCAGTGGCATCCGTCGCCCCGAAACCGGCGACGGCCACGCCCGTACTGCCGGCCCCCGCGAGCACCCGCCGCCGGCGCGCGGCGACGACGGCGAGCACACCCACGATCGAGAACATAAT
>NZ_JASJVF010000565.1:0-455 GCF_035019805.1 Cryobacterium sp. 10I1 | reverse complement strand
CTCACAGACCTGGCCGGCCGCGCATCCGCCGCAGCCACCCGGACCGCTGGCGCTCCCGGCGCCGCGAACTCGAGCCTCCCGACCACGGCGCCCATCGACTCGCGCGCCGCCGCGTCGGTCAGCCCCGATTCGGTCAGCAACGCCTCGAACGGCAACGGCTCTGACAGCAGTGGTTCAGCCAGTACCGGTTCAGACAGTGCCGGCGCAGGCGGCTCGCGCGGGGGAGCGGTCGCCGACTCTGGCGCCGCATTCCGATCGGCAACGGCAACGGCCGCAAGCACTGCTTTCGCTTCTGCCGCGACTCCCGTGACTCCCACCGATCCGACAAGCGTGGGCACCGCATTCCCGGCCGCCCCGCACACGGTCGCTGCGAGTTCGACTGTCGCCGCGGCATCCGCTGCCGGCGCCTCGGCCGCGACACCGGGAGCGGCGCAGCTCGCCGACCTGCCGTTCGC
>NZ_JASJVF010000564.1:0-461 GCF_035019805.1 Cryobacterium sp. 10I1 | reverse complement strand
ACATGGGAGACGGTCACCGTTTTCTCGTTATCGGTCAGGACGTAGGTCGGGGCGCCGCCGAGGAGCCGGAACGAGCGGTCCAGCGCGGCGAACACGCTCGGCGCCGTCCGATCCCGTAACGCGATCACGATACGGAACCGTGACCACGCTAGCCACGCGACGAACAACACCGTTTTCTTCCCGTCGATGACGGGGCCGTCGCCGAAGTCATACTGCAACCACATTCCCGGCTCCGTGATCCACGGCCGGTGCACCCGCACCCGGCCAAGCCGGAACGCAGCACGGACCTGCGCGACCGCGCGCCGCGTCGACCGCTCCGACCCCGCAAAGCCCAGGCCGATCAGTTTCGCGTGGGCCCGGTCCGCACGGATCTTGCCCTGAGAGGCCTCCACCCATTCCTCGATCTTGGGCAGGAACGGGTCCGTGACCCGGCCCCGGTAGGCGGGCTCCGCGAGCGGCCG
>NZ_JASJVF010000563.1:0-465 GCF_035019805.1 Cryobacterium sp. 10I1 | reverse complement strand
GGGGGCCCCACCCGGGGGGGGCGCCCCCCCGCGATCCTGCCGATCGACGAACCTGTCGAGACCCGGCCGATCGCTGACTCCGGCCTGTCCGACGGGGCGGCCACGGACATCCGCCTGCCGAGCGGGCGCGTGCTTCTGCCCGGTCTCGTCGACACCCACGTGCACGTCAACGAGCCAGGTCGCACGGACTGGGAGGGCTTCGCGAGCGCCACCCGCGCCGCCGCGGCCGGCGGGGTCACGACGGTGATCGACATGCCGCTCAACAGCATCCCGCCGACGACGACGGTCAGCGGCCTCGACCTCAAGCGTGCGGCCGCCGGCCCGCAGGCGAGCGTCAACGTCGGCTTCTGGGGCGGGGCGGTCCCCGGCAACCTCGGCACCCTGCGCGAGCTGCACTCAGCCGGTGTATTCGGGTTCAAGGCCTTCCTCTCCCCCTCCGGCGTCGAGGAGTTCCCCGCGCTCTCC
>NZ_JASJVF010000562.1:0-467 GCF_035019805.1 Cryobacterium sp. 10I1 | reverse complement strand
TTCACCTCCCGGGCCGACACCCGCGTCACCCGGGTGAGGACATCCCACGGGCCCGTGCAGCCCATCCGCCAGGCCAGACCCTCCCGGCCGAGGACCCGGGCCCGCCGATCCACATCCGTCGCCGTGCTCACCCGGGCCGCATCCACCGTCCGCCCGATCGCCTCCACGGTACTCAGCGCCGAGACAGCTTCTGTATCGCTGAGCAGCCCGACCGGGATCGCCGCCAGGGCATCGGCGAGAACCGCCTGCGCCTCCACGAGCCGGGCGACAGCATCCGCATGAACCGACGACACCGAGCCGACCAGACCCTCCGCGCCCTCGAAACCCTCGGCAACCGCAACCGGATGGGCCGACTCGGTGGATACGCGGCCCACCGTGATGGGCTGATCTCCCGCGGCCACTGAATCGTGGGCCTGCGGGGTGTGTGACTGGGGATCTGAAGCTCCTGCCATACCCCGATTCTACCC
>NZ_JASJVF010000561.1:0-470 GCF_035019805.1 Cryobacterium sp. 10I1 | reverse complement strand
GACGACGGTGTGGCGGCGGGTCAGCTGGGGCAGTACCGCGAGCAGTCCGGTCGACGCCCCCGCGGCATCGATCGAGGTCAGCAGCACGACGAGGGCGCGCTGGCTCGTGATCGCGCGCACCTGGGCCGGCACTCCGGCCCAGTCCATTTCGAGGAGTTCGGGGTCGATCACCGCAAGGGTGTCGACCATCCGCGACAGCAGTTCTGCGCCCTGCGCGCCCTGCACCCGGCCGCGCACCCGCCGGTCGAAGGCGACCATGTCGACACGGTCTCCGGCCTTCGACGCGAGCGCGGCGAGCAGCAGCGCCGCCTCGAACGCGGTGTCGAGCCTCGTCTCGTTGTCGATCCGCGCGGCGGAGGTGCGTCCGGTGTCGATCACGATGACCACCCGCCGGTCGCGCTCCGGTCGCCAGGTGCGCACGACCACGTCGTTGTGCCGCGCCGTAGCCCGCCAGTCGATCGAGCGCACGT
>NZ_JASJVF010000560.1:0-476 GCF_035019805.1 Cryobacterium sp. 10I1 | reverse complement strand
GCCCCGACCTACGTCCTGACCGATAACGAGAAAACGGTGACCGTCTCCCATGTCGCCGGGGTGCCGGTGCGGAATCCACAGACGGTGGACTTCGCCCGCCACTACGGGGTGAGCGTGCTGACGTGCCAGCCGGCGGATCCCGCGTCCAAGGGCGGGGTGGAGTCCTCGGTGAAGCTCGCCAAGGCTGACATCGTGCCCAAAGACACCAACCTCCGGCCCGACTACGCCTCGTTTGCCGAGGTCGAAGCGGCCTGCGAGGCGTTCATGGCCGTGGTGAATGCCCGGGAGCACCGCGCGACCAGGCGGAAGCCGTCCGCGATGCTCGAGGAGGAACGGCCCCGGTTGCACCGGGTCCCTGACACCGCGCACACCGTCGCGCTGGGCTTGACGCGGGCCGTTCCGGAGAACACGCCGATGGTCACGTTCGAGAACGGCCAGTACTCGGTGCCGGCGCACTTGCTCGGCGCCCGTGTGTT
>NZ_JASJVF010000559.1:0-493 GCF_035019805.1 Cryobacterium sp. 10I1 | reverse complement strand
GGTGCCGACGCTCAGCACGACGAGGTCGCTCGTGAGGCCGGCGAGCATGCCCGACCGCATCCCGTCCGGCCCCATCGCACCGGGGGCGACGAAGTCGAGGCCGAGGGTGACCGGCCCGTCCGAGCCCGGCGCGAGCTCACGGGTCCACTCCTGCCGGATCCCGGCGACGCAGGCCCGAGCGGTGACGACACCATTGCCGACCTCGATCTCGTAGTGGTGCACCTCGTCGTAGCGCACGCTGATCCCGCCGAGGCCCTGCCCCGGGTCGATCAGCACCGACGCCGTGGCGAGCGGATGCTGCTGCCGGTAGCCGAGCAAGACCGGCTGCTCGTCGTCGAGGGTCGCACCCTCGCCGTGCAGCACGAGCGAGCCCGGCCGTTCCGTCAGCGAGGCGATCTCGGACGGGTAGCGGCGGATCGAGATCCATTCGGGCGACACGACGGTCTCGGAGAAGTCGGTCTCGTAGACGAACTCGCCGGGCCGCGGGGCGCGG
>NZ_JASJVF010000558.1:0-497 GCF_035019805.1 Cryobacterium sp. 10I1 | reverse complement strand
TGGGCGTGTGCGACGTTCGTTGCGGCGACGGGGGTGGCAGCGCTCTCCGGGCTCTACAGCGGGGGAGGCGGCCCCGTGACGGCGCTCGGGATCGCGGGCTCACTCGGTGCGGCCGCGTCCTACGCCGTGTACACGCTGAGCACCAAGCTGCTCCTCGATCGCGGCTGGTCGCCCACCACAGCCATGGGCACCACCTTCGGTACGGCCGCCGTGCTGATGCTGCCCGTGCTTCTCGCAAGCAATCCGGCCTGGCTCGCCCAACCGGCCGGGCTGGCGACGGCCGCGTGGCTCGCGGTCGTGACGACGGCCCTCGCATACACCCTGTTCGCCCGCGGATTGCGGGGCCTCCCGGCCTCGCAGGTATCGACACTCACGCTTGTCGAACCCGTGACGGCGACCGCACTCGGAATCTTTCTGCTGCACGAGGACTTCACTCCCGCGACCATCTGCGGCATCCTGCTGCTTGTGACGGGACTCGCGATCCTTACGGTGCCCCG
>NZ_JASJVF010000557.1:0-499 GCF_035019805.1 Cryobacterium sp. 10I1 | reverse complement strand
GGCACGTGCGCCCCGCGGTCGCGGGCGGGGCCGCGCGAGCGCACGCCGGCGATCTCGCGGCGGAAGGCGTCCGGGTCGGTGATCGAGGCATCCGTGATGCGGGCGAGGCCGGCGCTCGCGATGATACGGTCGACGGTGTCGTCTGGGTAGCTCGCGAGGATGACCTTGCCGATGCCGGTGGTGTGCAGCGGGGCGGCATGGCCGACGCGGGAGGGCATTGTGTACGGTTTGCGGGAGTCGCTGCGCATCACGTAGACGATCGAGTCGCCGGCGAGGTAGCCGATGTGCACGGTGCAGTCCACGGTCGCGACGAGGTCGTCGACGAAGGGTTGGGCGATCGCGGAGATGTCGACGCCGGCGAGGGCGCGGCCGGCGATCGCCAGGATCGCCGGGCCCGGCAGATAGCTGCCGGCGGGGTCGGTCGCGAGGAACCTCTGGGTCACAAGGGTAGCGAGCAGGCGGTGCACGGTGGCCTTGGGCAGGCCTGTCGCGGCGACGA
>NZ_JASJVF010000556.1:0-503 GCF_035019805.1 Cryobacterium sp. 10I1 | reverse complement strand
TGCGACGATCCCGTCGAGGTCGCCGAAATCGGCAAGCAACGTAGCCGCGGTCTTCTCACCCACCCCGGCGACCCCGGGAAGTCCGTCGGAGGCGTCGCCGCGGAGGGCCGCGAAGTCGGCGTACTGCGCCGGGGTGACCCCGGTCTTGGCAAGCAGCGCGGCATCGGTGAGCGTCTCCAGCCTGGCCATGCCGCGTCCGGTGTAGATCACCCGCACGTCGCGGGAGTCGTCGACGAGCTGGAAGAGGTCGCGGTCGCCGGTGATGACATCGACGGGCACGTCCGCGTGCGAGGCGAGGGTGCCGATCACGTCGTCTGCTTCGTGCCGCGGGGCGCCGATCACCGGGATTCCGAGCGCGGCGAGCAGCTCGCGGATGATCGGAACCTGCGCGCTGAGGAGGTCGGGGACGTCCTCGGTCGCGGTGGGGGCATCCGCTGCGGGAGACTCGACAGCCGCGGCGACCCGGTGGGTCTTGTAGGTCGGGATCAGGTCGACGCGCCACT
>NZ_JASJVF010000555.1:0-526 GCF_035019805.1 Cryobacterium sp. 10I1 | reverse complement strand
CCAAGGCCAAGTCGCTCCTCGCAGACGCCGGCTACGCGGGCGGCCTCACGATCGTCATGCCGAGCACCTCGCTCATCGGCCCGGCGATCTTCACCCTCGTCCAGCAGCAGCTCAAGGACGTCGGCATCACGGTGAACTACACCGACACCGGCACGAACTTCATCGCCGACCTCCTCGCCCCCAAGTACGCCGCGTCCAGGATGCAGCTGCAGCAGGACAACGACTGGGCGCTCGTGAACTTCGAGATCACCCCGACCGCGACCTTCAACCCGACCAAGTACCAGGACCCGAAGGTCGACGCGTTCGTCGCGACCATCCTGAACGGCAGCAAGGACGAGTCCGACGCCGCGCTCAAGGACCTGAACGCCTACGTCGTCGAGCAGGCCTGGTTCGCCCCGTGGTACCGCGTGCAGTCCAACTACGCCACGGATGCGAAGACGAAGGTCATCCCTCAGGTCGGCAACGCCTACCCGTACCTCTGGAACTTCACGCCCGTTTCCTAGCCGCGGCATGGTCCCGTCATAGA
>NZ_JASJVF010000554.1:0-529 GCF_035019805.1 Cryobacterium sp. 10I1 | reverse complement strand
GCCGAGAGCTTTCCCAACCTGGCCACCATCTTCGGAGCAGAGCTGTCCCTCGGCCTCGGCGAGCCGCAGGCCGGCGTTCCCGACCCGGTCGGCTCCCACCTGCTCGTTCTCGCCCGCGGCCAGGCCGGCTACCATCGGCTCGCCGCCGCCCTCACGAGCGCCCATCTCGCGGGAGGCGAGAAGGGCCGTCCGGTCTACGACATCGAGGATCTCGCAGCCCAGGCCGACGGCACCTGGGCCGTGCTGACCGGATGCCGCAAGGGCGCCGTGCGCCGGGCTCTCGTCACAGGGGGGCCTGCTGCTGCGGCGAGGGAACTGGCCGGACTCGTGCGCCTCTTCGGCAGGGACAACGTCTTCGTGGAACTGTACGACCACGGCTACCCCGCGGACAGCGCCGGCAACGACGCCCTCGCGGGCCTCGCCGCTGACGCGGGCCTGCCGGTGCTCGCCACGAACGCCGTGCATTACGCAACGCCGGCAGGTTCCCGGCTCGCCTCCGCGCTCGCCGATGGTCGCGTACTGTCCGGCA
>NZ_JASJVF010000553.1:0-529 GCF_035019805.1 Cryobacterium sp. 10I1 | reverse complement strand
GGGCGGGGGAGGTCGCGGCGCGGGCGGCATCCGTGCCCGGCAGGAAACCGCCGAGGCTCAGGAGCAGAAGCGCCGCGGTGACGAGGAATACCGGCGCGACCAGCCGGATCGGTGACCGGGCGTGACGAAGCGCGATGGGCATCCGCCGCGGCCGTCGACCATGACGGGCCTGCGGCGGGCCGGGGCAAGCGAAACGTGAGCGATGCATAGGTCCCCCCTGCCTCCATTTCAGGGGTCATCTCCCCGATTGTCAACGTGCAACGCGCAACAGGCACGATCCCGCACGGGATTGTTATCCGGCGCGGGACGCGGGCGTAGGGCATACTGACGGACACGAGGCGGATTCGCCGCCCCTCCGTGAGACAGGCCCGATCTCGCCATGACGCTTCCTGACCTGCGCGTTCCCGCCACCGGAGCGCCCTGGCTCCGACCGGAGAGCTACTGGCCGGCCCTGACCGAGGCCACTCGCCATCTCGACACGCCCGTCGCGGCGCTGCACCTCGGAGCGCTCCGCCACAACACCCACGAC
>NZ_JASJVF010000552.1:0-539 GCF_035019805.1 Cryobacterium sp. 10I1 | reverse complement strand
GCCGACAACGGAGAGGCCGAGCAGCGCGGAACGCAGGGACCCGCCCTTCTTCTCACGGAAACCGGCGGGGATCGCCGCCCGGCGGGTCGCCCGCAGTTCGCCCTGAAGCGCGGTGGTGAGGCTGGTGCTCTTCTTCTTGAGGTCGCGCTGGGTGCCCGGTTTCAGCCCGGGAAAGAGGTGGCCGAGCATGGAGAGCTCCGTCGCGTCGACGCCCCGGGTGTCCCGCAGCTCGAGCAGGTAGTGCTTGGACCCTGAGCCTTCGAGCACCCGCACGTTGCCGCGCACGGCGAACTGCAGGAACTGGGCGGTGATGGCCTTCGTGGACGTGCGGGTCACCTCGCCGGCCTGGAGCAGGTTGACACCCTTCGGCGGCAGGTATTCGGCGATGATCGTGGGCCGGCCGGGCGCATTGCGCCAGCGGGTCGCCCGCAGGGCGATCGCGAGGGCGGCGCAGACGAGCGCGAGCACGGCACCGGCGAGGCCGACGGCGGGGATCGGGCTCGCGAAGAACGAGTTGTCCCTCGGCACGAAGGTACCCG
>NZ_JASJVF010000551.1:0-557 GCF_035019805.1 Cryobacterium sp. 10I1 | reverse complement strand
ACCGTCGGGGCGGATCCGCCCATGCTGGGCGTGTCCTCGTCGCGGGCGGCGTGTTCGAACAGGGCCCGGAGGATGTCGGCGCGTTTCTCCCCACTCGTGCGGGTATCCGCCCGGCGCTCCCGGAGCTCTGCCTCGATCACGTCCAGATCCGGGCCCGTGTCGGCGTCGGTACCCGCGGTCTCGGCGCCGGGGATCATCTGCCCCGAATCCATCAGGGCCTGTTCCTCGGCGGTGGGGAACGCCGGGCGGGCGTGGAAGCTGAGGAAGGCGTCGAAGAGGGTGTTCATCACCCCGTAGAGTTCCGGCGTGACTCCGCCCTTCACGGGGTAGAGCCCGTTCTTGAGTTGTCCGAAGCCGATGTTGGACTTCGCTTCGAACAGGTCCTCGGTTGGGAGGACCCCGTCGGGGTCCAGGGCCGCCTGCCACTGCGCGACCATGCCCCGGATCAGGTCCGTCGTCACCGGCACACCCGCCCCCGCCAGGTCCTCCGTCTCCGGGGTGATCAGGCCCGCCGCCGTGGCGACCAGGGCCCGCTCCGCCGTGAGCAGGTCATCCGG
>NZ_JASJVF010000550.1:0-574 GCF_035019805.1 Cryobacterium sp. 10I1 | reverse complement strand
AGTTGGCGAGCAGCGCGTCCCGTACGACTCCGGCGGGGCGCTGCGTGCACAGCACGAGGTGCACACCGAGCGAGCGTCCCCTGGCCGCAATATCGACGAAGAGCGCGTGCAGTTCCGGAAACGACGCGAGCATGGTCGCGAACTCGTCGACGACGATCACGAGCCGCGGCAACGCGGGCCTCTCCGGCGACGCCGGCCCGCCGAGCGAACGCCATTCGGCGAGATCCCTCGCACCCGCTGCGGCGAGCACCCGCTCGCGGTGACGAAGCTCCGCTGCGAGGCTCGCGAGGGCGCGCTCCGCCCGGTGCCCGTCGAGGTCGGTGACCAGCCCGACACAGTGCGGGAGAACAGCGAGCGGGCGGAACGCGGCACCGCCCTTGAAGTCGATGAGCAGGAAGGTGACCTCGTCCGGCGCGCGATCCGCGGCGATCTGGCTGACCCAGCTGACCAGCAGTTCGCTCTTGCCGCTCCCGGTGGTGCCGCCGACAACGGCGTGCGGACCCTGGCCGACGAGATCGAGCGTGACCGGCCCGTCGGCGCCGATACCGATCGCGCACCCGAGACCGTCCCGGTC
>NZ_JASJVF010000549.1:0-582 GCF_035019805.1 Cryobacterium sp. 10I1 | reverse complement strand
GCCCGCGACGAGCGCCGCGGCGCCGAGCGCGCGCATCCGTTCCGGCAGTGTCACGCCCCAGGCGACGGCGAACCCGGCTCCGGCAAGGGCCTCGCACCACCACTGCGGGCCGCCGATGAGCACGATGCCGTACAGGCCCTCGCCGAGGACGAGCCCTCCGATGATCGCCGCGGCAACGATCCGCTGCCCCGCGAGGGGGCTGCTGGCCAGCGCGCCGGCCCATCCGCACAACGCCCCTGCGGCGACGCCGACGGCGCCCCACAGCAGCAGGATGCGCGGCGGAGCCGGCTGCGGCGCCAGGAGCACCCACACGGAGACCATCGTCAGCAGGCCGACCGCCCCGACTCCGGCCGCGGCCCTGCCGTGCACCCGGAACCCGGCGGTGACGAGGAACGGCACGAGGCCCCAGAGCGCGCTCGTGTTCGCGAGGGTGTCCCAGGGCGCGGGAAGCACCGCGAACAGCAGCCGGGCGAGCGCCCCGGCGGTGACTCCCGCGGCGGCAGCCACGAGATACCAGACAGCCCGGCGCCTCGGCAACGGGTCTCGGGAGGTCACGGGCCCAGCCTAGGTCCCCGACCCGCC
>NZ_JASJVF010000548.1:0-590 GCF_035019805.1 Cryobacterium sp. 10I1 | reverse complement strand
GCGGTCATGACGGAAGCGAACATGGACGATACCCAATCGATGTCGGTGTTCTGGATGGCCGTGGTCGCGGCGGGCGCGGCGGCAGCGGCGGCCGGCAGCGGCAGGTCGTTGATAACGAGGAAGCTCACGTCGCCCGGCAGCACATAGGACAGCCGGGCGCGGGCCTGGGTCGTGACGTAGGTGCGGTCGTTCCAGCGCTCCCGCTCGGTCTTGAGCTGGTCGACGGTGGTCTGCTGGGCAGACACGTCGGCGGTGAGCCGGCTGATTTCCTGCTGCTGCTCACCGTAGGTGCGGAGGCCGGGGGCGAGCACGACGACCGCGAGGATGAGGATGCCCATCATCATGAGCGAGAACCCGGACAGGCGCAGGCCGCGAAGCCAGCCACTCATCGGGGTCTCGTCGAGGCCGAGCGCGACGGGCTGCCGTTCAGTGCGTTTCGCGGCCATGGCAACTCCTTTCGCCGGATCCTCGCCGGTTCTCACCGGATAAAAAACAGAGCTCTCGAAGCGCGGGATTCACCCCGCGCTTCGAGAGCTCCAGTCGAAACTAGGCCTTGAAACGGGGGAAGGCAGAGCGGCCCGCGTACACGG
>NZ_JASJVF010000547.1:0-591 GCF_035019805.1 Cryobacterium sp. 10I1 | reverse complement strand
TGGCAGGCTCAACAGGGGCAACAGCAGGCTCAGTATGAGCAGCAGTCCCAGTTCGGCGACCGTGCGGTTCCGCCGCGGCGCTGGGAATTCCCCGCGACGCACGCTCACTGAAACAGGGACGAGCCTCGGGCCCGCCCCTGCGGAGTTCCGGCGGAGAGCCGGGCCTCAGTCGTCTTCGGAAGCCGCCAGCCGGTAACCGACGCCGCGCACGGTCTCGAGCCAGCGCGGGGTGGTGAGGCTGTCGCCGAGCTTGCGGCGCAGGTTGCCCATGTGCGCTTCGACGGCACGCTTGTCGGCCTCGTTCACGTAGTAGGCGGTCACGTAGCTTTCGCCGCGCAGGAGGAGCGCGAGGTCCGCCTTGCTGCGCACGCGGCGCTTGGAGTCGAGCAACGCGGCGAGCAGGTCGAATTCGGTGCGGGTGAGGTCGAGCTCCGCCGTGCCGAGTACCGCGAGACGCATTTCCGGGCTCAGGCGCAGGCCGTTGTGCTCCATCCAGTCCGCGGCGTCCGGAACGGCGGGCTGCGGCGCGATGAGTGCGAGCGCGTTCGAGGGGGCGGATGCCTGCGGCTGGGCCACCCGGGCGTAGTAGAC
>NZ_JASJVF010000546.1:0-597 GCF_035019805.1 Cryobacterium sp. 10I1 | reverse complement strand
GAGTGCGAGGGTCTGGGCGACCGCCGCGACAGCGAAGGCCACACCGGTCCAGGAGCTGGGGCCGCGCAGCACCTCGACGACGAGCACAGGGATCAGCGCGTTGCGCACACCGAACGAGGTCCAGCCCTGCGCGAAGTTGGCCAGGCACGCGGCCCGGAACCGGGGGTCGGCGAGCACAGCGCGGAACGGGACCCTGGGCGCCGACGCGCCGGACGCATCCGCCGTCGCGTTGCGATAACCGGGGCTCAGCAGTAGCAGCCCGAGCACACCGGCGATCGCGAGCGTGCCGGCGTAGAAGAAGAAGGGCGCCGTGAGCGAGATCGTCGCGAGCAGGCCGCCGAGGGCGGGGCCGGCCATGCCGCCGAGCAGGAACCCGCCCTGATAGAAGCCGATGGCGCGGCCGCGGATGCCCGGAGCAGTCGAGCCGAGCAGGAGCGTCATCGCCGAGACGGTGAACATCGCCGAGCCGATGCCTCCTGCCCCGCGCAACAGGAGCAGTTGCGGGTAGTTCTGGGCGATGCCCGCGAGCCCGCTCGAGAGTGCGACGATGCCGATGCCCGCCGCGAGGATGGTCCGCTCCCCCGCCCAGTCGATCAG
>NZ_JASJVF010000545.1:0-606 GCF_035019805.1 Cryobacterium sp. 10I1 | reverse complement strand
GCGCGCTCAAGGCCTGGGCCAGGCTTGCCGGCTTCGACGCGGTGACGAGCAGTGCGTCCATCTGGTGCTTCGCCACGGATGCCGAGCGCGACTGGTGGGGGGAATCCTGGGCCCTGCGCGCGACCGAGTCCGATTTCGCCGCGCACGCGATCGAATCCGGGGCCGCCGACCTCACCGACCTGCGCGCCATGTCCGCAGCCTGGCGGCAGTGGGCAGGCGACCCCGATGGCTGGTTCGGCATGCCGCACGGCGAGATCATCGCGGTCAAGTAGCTTTTGTCACCGAGCAGGGGACCTCAGGAAAAGTAGACTCGAGCGTGCCCTTCCTCGACCGCCTCCAGCACTGGGCCGCCCTGCAGCCGGACGCGAACGCCGTCACGATTGGTGCGGACCGGCTCAGCTACGCCGAACTCCAGGTCCGGTCGAGCCGCCGCGCCCGCGAACTGGCGGGGGAGTCGTCCGGCGGCCCGACCGTGCTCTGCCTGCCGAACGGTCTCGACTTCGTCGTGGACTTCGTCGCCGCGGTCGCGGGCGTGGGTACTGTCGCCGTGCTCGACCCGGACTGGCCGGCCCTGCAGCGCACGGCGATCGAGCGGATGCTGCGCGA
>NZ_JASJVF010000544.1:0-609 GCF_035019805.1 Cryobacterium sp. 10I1 | reverse complement strand
CGGCATCCGCTAGCCAAAGGCCCTGATTAGCGGGAAGATGGAAGTGGGCAGAGCCCGCCGAAGAAATGAGCAGGTCAATGAGGATTCTCGTAGTTTGCGGTGCCGGGGCGTCCAGCGCCTTCGTCGCCCATCGCATCCGCCACACAGGTGAGGCCAGGGGCCTCGAACTGACGGTTCACGCCGGCAGCGAATCCGACCTTCCCGGGTCATTGGACCCGATCGACGTCTTGCTCGTCGGCCCGTATCTGGCCCCGCGTTACGAGAAGATCCGCGCGGAGGCGATCAAGCGGGGCGTCGGCGTCGCGCTCCTGCCCGACACCGTGTTCGCCTCCCAGAACGGCGACGAGGCACTCGACCTCGCCATCTACGCGTTCAAATCGCGCGGCTGGGCCGAACTGCGCGCCTGATCCCGGTTTCCCCGTGAGGGCTACTGGTCCATCAGGTGCACGAGCTCGTCGATGAAGGATGCGAAGTCGACCGACCTGCGGACCAGCCGCTGCACGTCGTTGCGGTCGGAGAAGACCTCGACGAACTGGTCGAAGACATCCTGGAAGCTCTTGCGCCCCGCGGCGCTGAACGCCACGAGCGCGACGACGTTGACCCGAGCCT
>NZ_JASJVF010000543.1:0-627 GCF_035019805.1 Cryobacterium sp. 10I1 | reverse complement strand
GCCGCCGCGCGCGAACCACCGGCCGACGAGGGACTCGGTGGCCCCGGGCCCGAGGTCGCCGCCATAGACGTTCGCCGTGTCGAAGTAGTTGATTCCCGAGGCGAGCGCCGAGTCCATGATGGAGTGCGCCTCCGGTTCCGGCGTGAGCGGCCCGAAGTTCATGGTGCCGAGGCACAGTCGGGAGACGGAAAGACCAGAGCGACCGAGGTGTGTGTATTCCATGACTTCAGCCTCCTCCAGGACCACTGATCTGTCCAACAGCCGTCATCGCTGTGATTGACCAGTTGGGGTTCTCAATCGCTTACCCGGAAAGCTGGGTACAGTTTCGAGCATGAAACTCACCGATATCGACCCGCCCGGTCGCAGTTTTTCGCGCTGGCTCACCGAGGAGGAGATCGGACGCGTGCTCGCGAGCGATCGCGGCTGGCGACTCGCCGAGGACGGCAGTGTCGTGGCCGGAAAACTCCGGAAGGCCCGGATCGCCGACTCCCTCGGGGACCTCGGTCGCGCCGCCATCGCCAACCGGTGGACCGCGCGGGCCGCGGCCCCCGGAAGCGACGGCAGCGGCCCGACGCACATCATGTGGGGTGTGTTCAATGCCCGCTCCGACACGGAGATCGCCGCGGA
>NZ_JASJVF010000542.1:0-631 GCF_035019805.1 Cryobacterium sp. 10I1 | reverse complement strand
CCCCACTCCGACATCGTCGACATCGACCGGTTCGCGTTCGAGACGGCCCTCGTCGAGCTGGCGTCGAACGTCATCCAGCACGCCGCCGCGGGAACCGGCATCACCTGCGTGCTGTCGATCCACGCCGACGACCACGAGCTCAGCGCCCGGATCAGCGACACCGGAACGGCCGGAGCGGTAACGCTGAGCGGACCTGTGCTCCCCGAGGACCTCGCGGAGTCGGGCAGGGGGCTCGCGCTCATCCAGATGCTCGTCGATTCCGTGCACTTCGAACGGGTCGGAGACCTCAACGTCTGGACCATCTCCCGCGCCAGGCATCCGCTGCCCTGACGAATCAGACGGAGTCTTCAGGCGAGAGTCAGGCTGCGGCGCGCTCGAGCGTGATCGCTGTGCGGATGGCGCCGCGGGCGCGTTTCCGGTCCCCGGCGGCGTCGTACGCGAGGCCCAGCCGGAACCAGGCCTTCCAGTCCTCCGGTGCCGCGTCGACCGCGTCGCGGTACTGCGGGAAGTCCGCGTCGGCCGCGTCCCTGACCGGGCGGCCGCTCGCGCGGATCGGCAGGGTCTCGACCGGGAGTTCTCCGCTCGCCTCGAGCAGGCGAACGAGCCTGGCCGAGCGGGATCCGAAGGTGAC
>NZ_JASJVF010000541.1:0-641 GCF_035019805.1 Cryobacterium sp. 10I1 | reverse complement strand
CACCGCGCTTCCGAAGGAGGCGGCCATCAGGAGGCGCTCTTCATCATCGAGGCGAGGGCGGCGCTGAGCAGGTCGGCGGTGCCGGACGTCGCGGCGGCCTTCGCCGCGGTGAGGGCGGTCGCCGAGGCCGTCGAAGCGGTGCTGGACGTCGCGGGGGCGTCCGGGATCACGCGGCGGATGGTGTCGATGTCGGAGTCCTTCATGTAGGCCTCGACTTCGCAGACCGTGCGGCCTTCGTACGGAGCGTGGATGACCTTGTGGTTTCCGGCGTAGATCAGGATGTGCTCTCCGCCGCCGGTCACGATCAGGTCGCCCGGCTTCGCGTCGGCGAGGGACGCGACCTCGGTGCCGATCTTCATCTGCCCGGAAACGAGGCGGGGAACGGATATGCCCATGTCGGCATAGACCTTCTGCACGAGCCCGGAGCAGTCCATGCCGCTCGAGCTCTTGCCGCCGAAGACGTAGGGAACGCCGAGGTACTTCTGCGCCGCGGTGACGATGTCGGTTCCGGTCACGCTGCCGGTCGCGACGCCCGCGCCGCTCGCCGCGGTCGTGGCCGAGCTGGCCGCCGCCGCGAGGGCGTCGGCGAAGGTCGCCGCGGTTCCGGTGCTGTCGGCCGTCGTGGTCGTCGTGGCTGTGGC
>NZ_JASJVF010000540.1:0-655 GCF_035019805.1 Cryobacterium sp. 10I1 | reverse complement strand
TTTTCCCAGACCAACAACCCCAGCCCAGGAAATCCGTCGGCGTTTTAAACTTCGCCGTTACTGACCCACGCTCCTAGTATCCCAATTGACCAACGCGACGCGGCAGGCAGGGAGAACGGTGCGAAGAACGACTCGGTTTCTGAGCGTGGTGACCGCAGCCAGCATGTGTTTGCTCTTGCTGACTGGCTGCGTGCCGGGACAATCCATCGACAGCCTGGCCAAACAACCCGAAGCCGCATTGACCTACCCCGGCAGCACCGATGTCCGGATCAACAATGACCCGGGACGGGTTCAATTCGGCCTCGATGGCGGCGACGTGGCCGTCACCGGTATATCCGGGACGACAACCCACACGCAACGCGAGGTCATCGCCTTCTACTCGCGGGCGCTGGCAGCGAACGGCTGGACACAAACCACGGACACTCCCGGTGCCCATACGGAAGCGGGACTGCCATCTCACTGGATCAGTTGGGACAGGACGAAGCTTCATCTCGGCTATCTCGTTGAGGCTTGGACCGAGGGTGCAACCACGAAGTACTACACACAGCTGCGATCGTTTCGGTGATCCGTTGGATTCGGGGTCTGTCAAGTTTTCGGTGTAACTGGGTTTGATTTTTAGTTGTCGCGGATGGAGAGTCGGCCGTTGAAGGTGATG
>NZ_JASJVF010000539.1:0-684 GCF_035019805.1 Cryobacterium sp. 10I1 | reverse complement strand
CCGGTGCGGAGGGTGCGGAGCGCTGGGCAGTGTCAACCATCATTGGTCCTTTGTTCTCGCTCGAACTCGAAGTTTCCTGCATGGAAGCTTCCTGCGCGGAAGATCGTGTAGGCAGAATTTTTCTACACACTAGGGCGGCTCGGCGACGGCCGGAAATAGTGCATGACGAGGCTACAAAGGCGGGTGCCGCGCCCGGCATCCGTCTTGTAGCTTTCCACAGGCGCCGCGCTCGAACGAGTGCCCTTAGGCACAAAAACGAGTAATCCTAAGCGCCCGCCGCCGCGACGACCTCGAGCACGCCGGCTCCGTAGGCCTCGAGTTTCTTGGCGCCGACGCCGGAGATGCCGTCGAGGTCGCCGATACCGCCGGGGTTCGCGACCGCGATCGCGATCAGGGTCGCGTCGCCGAAGACGATGTACGCGGGCACGCCCTGCTCCTTGGACACGCTCGAGCGCCAGGCCCGGAGCGCCTGGAACAACGCCTCCTGCTGCGGGGTGAGGTCGGCGGCTGCGGCCTTCGCGGCGCCGGTGCGGGCGGAGGAGGTGGATCGTGCCGCGCGCTCGGGCTCGCTGCGGAGCTCGACGGTGCGATGGCCGGCGAGGACCTCTGTGGCGATCGGGGTGAGCACGAGGGTGCCGTATTCCCCGGAGGTGGCGAGGATGCCCTGGGCGAGCAGCTGACGGA
>NZ_JASJVF010000538.1:0-686 GCF_035019805.1 Cryobacterium sp. 10I1 | reverse complement strand
TGCGGGTCTCGTTGTCGCGGGCGTCCTGATCGGCCAACGCCGGCGACGGGTGCCGACCGGACCCTCGCGCTCTGGGCGCATGCGCTGTGGCTCCTGCTCCCGTTGGCGGCCTGGGTCGCCCTGATCGCCATGCCCGTGCGCAGCATGATGGCCGGGGGCTGGCCGGACGGGTTGCGCGGAGACCAGTCGACCGCGGTCTGGCTCTTCCTCGGCAGTTACGGCGTGATCGCGGGCGGCCTCCTTGCGACCATGCTCGCCTCCCTGATCAAGAAGTCGTTCTACCTGGCCTGGGTGTGGGTCCATCCCGAGGCGGCCTCCGGCGGTTCAGCGCAGGGATTCTGGCGGTGGATGCCATACCGCTGGCGCTTCGACCTCTGGTTCGCCGGCCTCGGCGGCCTCGGCGGCGGTTTCCTCGGGGCATGCTGGATCGCCCTCGCCTTCGAGGAGCAGCCGTTCTTCCAGGCCACTGTCCTCAGTGGAGCGGTCCTCTTCCTCGTCGGGGGCGCGCTGAGCCTCAACTACTGGCGCGCCGGCGAACCGCTCGGCGCCGGGGAGTCCCAGAGGTGAGCCTCGGCTCGGCCGGCAGTCAGTGCGCCTCGGGTTCCTGCGGCGCGGCATCCGCCCGCAGGGTGCTGACGGTGTCGGCCGGATCGCGCTGGCGTCGGCTGGCGAACAAGAACGGGATG
>NZ_JASJVF010000537.1:0-690 GCF_035019805.1 Cryobacterium sp. 10I1 | reverse complement strand
GCGGGGCGACGGCCGCGACGGCCAGTCCGGGCGCGCGGACGGGCGTCCGGGTCCTGACGTGCCGCGTCAGCCGTAGCCCTCGGCCGACCTAGAGGGTGATGCCCAGCAGGGCGTCGATGGCCAGGGCTACCAGTTCCGGCGCAGCCGTACCCGCTTCTGCGGCGGCGTCCAGGATCCGCAGCGCGGCCGGGGTGTCGAGGTCGTTGACGAGCGCTGCGCGCAGCGCGACGATGACCTCGTCCGCGTTCGCGACGGCATCCGTGTTGACGTCGTCGACCAGGTCTTCGTCCACCGTGCCATCGGCGGCGGTCGTGTCTCCGGTGGCACGACCGAAGGCGTTCGTCCAGGCCTCGAGGCGCGCCTCGGCGGCGGAGAGCGAGTCGGTGGTCCATTCCCAGTCGCTGCGATAGTGCTGCGCGAGCAGGGCCAGGCGGATGGCCCGGGGGTCGGTGCCCCCGGCGCGTAGCGCCGAAACGAGCACGAGGTTGCCGAGCGACTTGCTCATCTTCTCGCCCTGGTATGCGACCATGCCGGTGTGGCTGTACACGCCGGCGAGCGGATGCCCCGAGAGGGCGGCCGCATGGCCGGCGCTCATGTCGTGGTGCGGGAAGATCAGGTCCGAGCCGCCGCCCTGAACGGTGAAGTCCGTGCCGAGTTCGGTGAGGGCGATCACGGAACATTCGATGTG
Source organism: Cryobacterium sp. 10I1 (assembly GCF_035019805.1). NCBI lineage: Bacteria > Bacillati > Actinomycetota > Actinomycetes > Micrococcales > Microbacteriaceae > Cryobacterium > Cryobacterium sp. 10I1. The sequence goes on along the minus strand of NZ_JASJVF010000537.1, from coordinate 2 downwards.
CC
>NZ_JASJVF010000536.1:0-692 GCF_035019805.1 Cryobacterium sp. 10I1 | reverse complement strand
GGCCGGTGTGGGGGGGGGAGGGTTCGTCGCTGCCCGCCGCGCACGCCGAGCCGCTCGAGCAGACGATCCCGTGTCCTTCCAGCTCGAGCAGCACGGCCTCCCCGCTCGTGCCGGGGAACACGAACGACGCCGTTCCGGGCAGGCGCTGCAGCGGATGCCCGGTGAGGCGTGCGCCCGGCGCCGCGCCGAGCACCTCTGCGATGAAGGTGTCGCGGAGGGCCGCGACCCTGGGAGCATTCGATGCGCGTTCGGTCTCGGCGAGCCGCAACGCTGTCGCGAGGGCTACGGCTCCGGCGACGTTCTCGGTGCCGCTCCGGTTGCCGCGCTCCTGGCCGCCGCCATGCTGGACGGGTTCGAGCGGCACCCGGCGACGCAGGAAGAGCGCCCCCGTTCCCTGGGGCGCCCCGAGCTTGTGGCCGGAGATACTGAGCGCATCGACTCCGAGGTCGGCGACGGACAGTGGCAGCCAGCCGGCGGCCTGGACGGCGTCGGTGTGGAACGGGACGCCCTGGGCGCGGGCGAGCGCGGACAGATCTCTGATCGGCTGCACGGTGCCGACCTCGTTGTTGGCGTACTGCACCGAGACGAGGGTCGTGGCGGGGGTGAGCGCACGGGCGAGGTCTGCCGGATCGACGAGACCCTGGGCATCCACCGGCAGCAGGGTCACGTCGAAGCCGTGCAACCGGTGCAGG
>NZ_JASJVF010000535.1:0-695 GCF_035019805.1 Cryobacterium sp. 10I1 | reverse complement strand
CGGCGAGTCCCGCTGCACAGTTGACGAGCAGGCAGCCCCGGCGCGGTGAATCGTCGGGCAGGGAGGCGACGGCCAGGCTCAGGTCGCCGTAGTACGCGAGCAGGGCGGCACGGCCGGCCGATTCGGCGAGCAGCGGGCGCAGGCGCGGGCGGATGACCGTCTCGAGGTAGTCCGCGACCGCGGCGTCGAAGAGCCCGCGTTTGCTTCCGAACGCGTGGTACAGGCTCGACCTGTTGAGCCCGGTGACCCGCTCGAGGTCGGCGAGGGACGCCGCCTCGAAGCCGCGGTCCCAGAACAGGTCGCGTGCCGCGGTCACGACGACGGGAGCGTCAAAGCTCGGCGTGCGGCCCATCTCGGTCTCCAGTCAGTGGTCGGGTTTTTGTGTACCGTTCGATTCAGCATATAGTAAACCAGTCGGTACAAAAACGTTCCGAGCCCCACGTTCGGCACAGAGAAGTTCAGGAGTCACCCATGACAGCGAATACCAGCACCCAGATCCAGCTCGCCGCACGCCCCGTCGGATGGCCGACGGCGGCCGACTTCCGCACGGTCCACGTCGACCTGCCGGAGCTCGCGCCCGGCGAGATCCGCGTCGCCAACGAGTTCGTGTCCGTCGACCCCTATATGCGCGGCCGGATGAACGATGTGAAGAGCTATTCGCCGCCCTACGCACTCGACGAGACCATGACCGGTGG
>NZ_JASJVF010000534.1:0-701 GCF_035019805.1 Cryobacterium sp. 10I1 | reverse complement strand
TTCACTGACGCACTCGGGGTCGCAGAAGGCCTCGGCAAGTTTGTCGGACCTGGCGTGGGAGTGATGTTCGCGATCGCGTTGATCGACGCGTCCATTATTGGTGCGGCCGCAGTAGGTTTGTCTACTTCATACGCGTTGGGCGACGTGTTGGGGTTGAAGCACTCCCTGCACCGCAAACCGTGGGAAGCGAAGGGCTTCTACGCCGTATTCGCTGCCCTCCTCGCCCTGGCAGCCACGATTGTTCTGATTCCCGGTGCGCCGCTGGGACTCTTGACCGTGGGAGTACAGACTCTCGCCGGGGTGCTGCTACCTTCAGCCACGGTCTTCCTCTTATTGCTCTGCAACGACAAAGACGTGCTGGGCCCCTGGGTCAACGGCAAATGGTTGAACCTGTTCACGTCTGTTGTCGTCGCCGTGCTGGTCATGCTTTCCATCATCCTCACAGCCAGCGTTCTCTTCCCAGACATCACGGGAGAGACAATCTTGTCCATCCTCGGCGGGGGCAGCGTCTTGGGAATTCTTGTCGGAGCGACCGCCCTGGTCCTTCGCCGGCGACGCCCGGCCGGTGATGCGGTGCTCCCGATGGAACACAGTCAACGTCTCCGTTGGCGGATGCCACCCCTCACCCTCCTCGCCCGCCCGGAGCTCTCCACCGGTCGGACCATCGGATTGGGCGTGCTGCGCGCCTACCTGATCCTCGC
>NZ_JASJVF010000533.1:0-709 GCF_035019805.1 Cryobacterium sp. 10I1 | reverse complement strand
GTCCTGGATCATCCCGTTCCTGTTCGCCCCGCTCGCGATCCTCGCCGCACTCTCGTTGTTCCTGCCCAGCATCCGCAATGCGAGCGTCGCGGTCCTGACCGCCCTTCTCGGCGCCGGCACCGCGATCGCCGCGACGCAGCTCAGCCTCGCGACGACGGGCGCCGCGAGCGTCAGCATCTGGCCCGGCTCCGGCCTGAGCCTCTACTGGCTCGGCCTTGTCGGCGCCGTGATCTTCGCCCTGCGCGAGTTCCGCCGCTTCGCCGTCGCCCCCGCCGTCGCCGCAACCGTCCTTCTCGCTGTCGCCGTCGTCCCGCTCGCCGGAGCACTCCCGCTCGAGCTGAGCGCCGTCCATGAGGGCAGCGACCGCACCCAGCCCGCCTTCGTGACGGCAGAAGCGCAGACGGATGCCCGGGTCGGCACCCTCGAAATCGTCCCGCAGTCCAACGGCGGCATCCTCGCCACGATCGTGCGCGGCGCGGGCACCACCCTCAACGAGCAGAGCACCCTCGTCAACACCACGACCACGCTCTCCGCGGCGGATAAGGAACTCGCCACGCTCGCGGGAAACCTGGCCTCACGCAGCGGACTGGATGCCTCGGCCGGACTGGCCGACCTCGGCATCCGCTTCGTGCTGCTGCGGCCGGCCGCCCTCACCGACACCGGCAGAGGTGCCGCGGCGGCAAGCGTCGCGGCCACGGAGACCCTAGCC
>NZ_JASJVF010000532.1:0-712 GCF_035019805.1 Cryobacterium sp. 10I1 | reverse complement strand
CCTGCATCCGCAGGCGACATCCTCGACCGCGAGGGCAACACCCTCGGCAGGCACGAGGGTGCCGCCGCGTTCACCGTCGGCCAGCGCAAGGGCCTCCAGATCGGCACGCCGGCCGCGGACGGCAAGCCGCGATTCGTGCTCGAGGTGCGCCCGATCACGAACACTGTCGTCGTCGGCCCGAAGGAGGCGCTCGCGATCGGCCTCATCGCCGGCTCGAAGTTCACCTGGACCGGCCTGGCGCCGGAGCACCCCGGGATCGCCTTCGACTGCGACGTGCAGATCCGCGCGCACGCCGACCCGGTGCCCGCCGTCGCGCAGGTCGTGAGTGTCCCGGTTCCGGCTGGCGCAGACTCGGCCGGCGCAGGAGCAACCGACGCAGGAGCAATCGAACTCGTGATCACGCCGCGCGAGCCCCTGACGGGCGTCGCCCCCGGCCAGACCGCGGTGCTCTACGTCGGCACCCGGGTGCTCGGCCAGTGCACGATCGACCGCACCGTGAGCGCCGTACCCGTGCCATCGGCTGCCGTTGAACCAGCCCCGGTCGCCGTTCCCGCCGCCCGTGCCTGACGCCGCGAGCGCCGCGCCCGACGACTCCACGCCGCCGGAGCTCCAGCGGGCCGCCGCCGAGGTCGCCGACCTCACCGCGAGCATCATCGACGCCAGGGACGCATACTACGAGCGCAACGAGGTCGTCATCTCCGACGCCGACTAT
>NZ_JASJVF010000531.1:0-721 GCF_035019805.1 Cryobacterium sp. 10I1 | reverse complement strand
TGTCTTCCGCAGGCACCTGGGGAAACCCGAGCAGCTGCCCCTCATCGAGGCGTACGTCCGTGAGCAGGCCCTGGGCCGCGGATTCCCCCCGGCGGTGATCGACCGGATCTGGACCGTGCTCGCCGGATTCGGCAGCTTCGGCTTCGCCAAGGCGCACGGCGCCGCGTTCGCCCTGCCCACCTACCAGTCCGCGTGGCTGAAGACCCATCACCCTGCGGTCTTCCTTGCCGGTCTCCTCACCCACGACCCGGGAATGTGGCCGAAGGACCTGCTCGTGGCCGAAGCCCGGGCGCTCGGGGTGCCCGTGCTTCCGCTCGACGTGCAGCACAGCGTGCTCGACTACCGGGTCGAGGATCTTCCTCCTGGCCACGCCGGGCCTGTCCAGGTCGAACCGGTGACTGCCGGGTCTCCCGGGCCTGCCGGGCCGCGCAGAGGCATCCGCCTGGCGCTGCCAGAGCTTTCGGGCAGCACCGCCGCCGAGAGGGCCCGGATCGTGCGGCACCAGCCGTTCTCCTCGCTCCAGGACTTCCGGGACCGGGTGCGGCCACGGCGGTCGAGCTTCGAGGCGCTCGCACGGGTCGGCGCCCTCGACAGCTTCATCGGCTATGACCGTGAGCGCCGGCATGAGCTGCTCGCGCACATCCAGTCGCTCCGCGGCACGGCCGTCGCCGTGCACGACGACCAACTCGCCTTCGACGTCGACCTGCCGGTCCCCCGGTAC
>NZ_JASJVF010000530.1:0-733 GCF_035019805.1 Cryobacterium sp. 10I1 | reverse complement strand
ATGGTCACGTTCGAGAACGGCCAGTACTCGGTGCCGGCGCACTTGCTCGGCGCCCGTGTGTTCGTCCGCAGCCACGGCGTCGGAGCCTCTGAGCAGGTCGTCATCGTCCACGTCGGCAGTGACGGTCCCGTTGAAGTCGCCCGGCACCACCGGGCCCGGCCCGGCAGTCCGAAAATTGACGACGCGCACTTCCCCGATCACCGGGAGAAGATCCCGGGAGATTACACGATCACCCCGCGCAGCGCGGCCGAGACGGAGTTCCTGGCCATCGGGGCTGGCGCGCACGCGTGGTTACTGGAAGCGGCCGCGGCCGGGACCGCGCGGATGAACGTGAAGATGGCTGAGGCCGTCGCGCTGGCCAAGATCAGCGGCACCGCCCCGGTCGACGAGGACCTCGGCCAGGCCGCGACCTATGGTCGGTTCGCGACCGGTGACCTCGCCTCCCTCCTCAGCGCAGGCTCGATCCGCCCGCCGGCACGCACGGCGGGCGAGACCAGCTCGCTCGCGCAGGGCACCGCCGGGTGGGCCGCTATCGGACAAGCCGCCGATGACGAGTTGGAGCAGAGCGCGTGAGCGTCACCGCGACCGCCGCGCCCGCGCTGCCCGCGGACCTGGAAGCGTTGATGCGGCAGTTAAAGATGCCCTACGCCCGCGCTCTGGCGCCGGAACTGATCGCGACCGCCCGGGCGCAACGCTGGGAACCCGTCGAGATCATCAAGGCCCTCTTCGTTGA
>NZ_JASJVF010000529.1:0-737 GCF_035019805.1 Cryobacterium sp. 10I1 | reverse complement strand
CCCCGACCCCGGTCGACCCCGCACTGCCTGCCCGGGTGCTGCTGCGCAACGGTGAGAACGGTGCCGCGATCGGTGCCTCGTTCTACGAGCAGGTCGGCGGGCGACCGTTCTTCGAGAGGCTCGTCACCGAGTTCTACCGGGGTGTCGCCGGCGACCCTGTGCTGAAGCCGATGTATCCGGAGGACGACCTCGGCCCAGCGGCAGCGCGCCTCACCGGGTTCCTCGAGCAGTACTGGGGCGGCCCGGGCACCTACAGCGAACAGCGCGGACACCCGCGGCTGCGCCAGCGGCACCAGCCCTTCAAGGTCAACCCGGACGCCAGGGACCGCTGGCTGCTGCACATGCGTGCCGCGGTCGACTCCTGCGAGCTGCCCGAGCTGCAGCGAACCGTGCTCTGGGACTACCTCGAGCGCGCGGCACACGCCATGTTGAACACGTTCGACGACTGATCTCAGGGCGTCTCCAACCGTCCCTGGAGGGGAGAACAGGCTCTCGAAAGAACGAGAACGTTGTGAATTCGCCTCAACACGTACCTGATCAGAGTAGATTTCCACAGACCTGAGCCATGCTCAAAGAATGACGGTGGTGGGTCGTAACGTGGGGGCATGACCAACCACTCGGAGTCGCCCGCTTCGCCCGATCGGCCGCATGGCGGTGCGCCTCCCAGTACGCCCGTCACCGTGCTGGTGCCGGATGCTGTCGCGGCCTTGGGAAGGTCATCAGCTGACTACGACGCG
>NZ_JASJVF010000528.1:0-752 GCF_035019805.1 Cryobacterium sp. 10I1 | reverse complement strand
GGATCGTCACCAAAGCGCACGGCGCCAAGACCCCTCACTCCGGCCCGGCTGGTTGTCGCGGACCGAGTCGTCCCCCGAAGCTGGCGACACCGGTGACGCGACTTCGACCTCGTTCAGCCCGCCGAGCAGACTCGAACTATCAGCAAACATGGACACCAAGGACGTCGTATCCACTTCGAGGCGGTCGTTCGTCACAGATTTGCTCATGCCGCTGGGGACTGCCCCGAGTTCAGTTGACTCAAAGGGTTAGTGGTTTCAGGCGGCCTTGAGGGCCACGTTTATTGTCTCAAACTCGATCGGGGTGAGCTTGCCGAGGCGGCGTTGTCGGCGCTTGCGGTGGTAGGTCCTCTCGATCCAGACCACCATCGCCAGGCGCAGTTCTTCCCGGGTTGACCACCGCTGCCGGTCCAGGACGTTCTTCTGCAGCAGGGCGAAGAACGACTCCATCGCGGCGTTATCGCCGCAGGCGCCGACGCGACCCATCGACCCGGTGATGCCGTTGTTCTTCAGCACCCGAAGGAACGCGTTGGAGCGGAATTGAGAGCCTCGGTCCGAGTGCAGGATCGTGCCGTCGATGGTGCGCTGGCCGATCGCGTTGCGGGCCGCTGCGACGGCCAGGGATGCTTTCATTCGGGAGTCGATGGAGTAGCCGACGATCTTGTTCGAGTAGACGTCTTTGATCGCGCAGAGGTAGAGCTTGCCCTCGTCGGTGCGGTGTTCGGTGATGTCGGTCAGCCAAAGCTGGTTCGGGC
>NZ_JASJVF010000527.1:0-754 GCF_035019805.1 Cryobacterium sp. 10I1 | reverse complement strand
GTCTACGGCGACGTCGTCGCCGACGTCCGGGCCGAACTCGCCTGGCGCGTCGAGGCCCTCGTCGCCGCAGGGGTGCCGCGGGAGCGGATCGTGCTCGACCCCGGCCTGGGGTTCTCCAAGCTCCCCGCCCACAACTGGGCCCTGCTCGCCAACCTCGCGGCCTTCGACATGCTCGGCCTTCCCGTCATGATCGGCGCCTCCCGCAAACGCTTCCTCGCGACCGCGCTCCCGGACGACGCCCCGATCGCCGCCCGTGACCTGCCGAGCGCCGTGGTGAGCGTGCTCGCCGCCCAGGCCGGCGCCTGGGCCGTGCGCGTGCATGACGTGGCGGCAACCCGCGCGGCCCTGAAGGTGCTTGCGCTCGTGGAGTCGGCCAGAATAGAGCCATGATCCGCGATTGCATCACTCTCACCGGGCTGCGGGTCACCGCTCACCACGGCGTCTACGACTTCGAGCGTGAGAACGGCCAGGATTTCGTGATCGACGTCACAGTCTGGCTCGACCTGCACGCCGCGGCGTCGAGCGACGACGTCAGCCGCACCATCCACTACGGCGAACTCGCGATCGAGGTGACGGAGGCGGCGGCGGTCAACCCGGTCGACCTGATCGAGACGGTCGCGGAGCGGATCGCGGGCGTCGTGCTCGCCCACCCCGCCGCCGAGACCGTGCAGGTCACCGTGCACAAGCCGCAGGCCCCGATCAGTGTCCCCTTCACCGACGTCTCCGTGCAGATCACGAGGTCCCGGCCGTGAAC
>NZ_JASJVF010000526.1:0-768 GCF_035019805.1 Cryobacterium sp. 10I1 | reverse complement strand
ACAGGCAACCGAGCGGGCCTCCGAGGCCATGATCGCGCAGCACGCCGCCGACACGATGGGAGCCCTCGTCGAGCCGGGGCTCGACACCGACGAATTCGAACGCCCGGGCCGCGCCTGACACGGGCGCCCGACACGGGCGGTTGGCGGGCGGATGCCGGGCGCGGGAATTCGGGAGCGCCCGGCGGCGTTGTCCCTGAGATGCGTATTGTAATTGCAGGTGGACACGGAAAGATCGCCCGGCTTCTGACCCGGGACCTCACGGCTGACGGCCACGAGGTGATCGGACTGATCCGGAACCCGAACCAGGCGGACGACCTCCGCACCGACGGCGCGACCCCGGTCGTGCTCGATCTCGAGGCAACGACTCCCGCCGAGCTCGCGGAGGTTCTGTCCGGGGCCGACGTGGCCGTCTTCGCCGCAGGCGCAGGCGGGGGCAGCGGCGACGCGCGCAAGACGAGCGTCGACCTGGGGGCATCCGTTCTACTCGCCGATGCGGCGGAGACCGCAGGCGTGCGCCGGTTCCTGCAGGTCTCGTCGACCGGGGCCGACCTCGTGCGCGACGACGCCGAACCGGCCGGAGTGCCCGCGGACTTCGTGGCCTACCTCCGCGCCAAGCTCGCCGCGGAGGAGGATCTCGTGCGCCGGGACCTCGCCTGGACGATCGTGCGCCCGGCCGGTCTCACCGACGAGCCGGCCGCCGGGCTCGTGACCCTCGAGCACACCGGTCCGGGTATCCCGGAGGTGCGCGGCACGATCCCGCGCGCGGAC
>NZ_JASJVF010000525.1:0-769 GCF_035019805.1 Cryobacterium sp. 10I1 | reverse complement strand
CGCATCCCGCGCCAACCCCAGACTCACATTCAACTCCACCTGCCGCACCCGCAACCGATCAGCATCCCGCACCGCGAGCACCAGGCGCACCGCACCGACCAACAGGGTGCAGAACGAGACGAAGACGGCAAGCGAGGCGAGCGGCACGAACTCGTTCACGACGATCACGCAGAGTGCGCCGATGCTGAAAATCGCGGGTGCGGCGAGAGCGAGCGTGGCACTCGCGCGGTCGGGCAGGGCCGAAACGCCAGGACTCCATGCGGCGAGACCGAGCAGGACGCCGACAACGGGCCACGCGACATCGACGATTCCGCCCCGGACATAGGTGCCGTCGGCGACGCCGGCCACCAGGAAGGTGTTGGCCAGTGCGAAGCCCAGGAAGGCGATGACCAGCAGGAACCACGCCCGGCTCGGGCGTCGGCCGTATACGGTGAGGGCGCACACGAGCAGGGCTACGAGGATCAGGGGCGAGACCGGGTATGCGAGTCCCAGGATGTCGTCCAGGACGATGTCCGACACCGGTCGGAACAGCAACGCCGCCGCAACCGCCACGAGGCCGAGTCCGGCGATGACACCATCCAGCCACACGGTCGCCGACGTCGGGTTCAGCCGTCGCCGCATCAGAACGAGAAGGAACGACACCGAGAACACCAGGAAGAGGGCGAAGAAAATGATGGCCGCGAGGGAAGCCGTATGGGGAGCCCGCGGCGGGAAGAGAATCGACTCGGCAGTGTCTGCCGCGGGGGGGGGCCCCCAACCCCCCCCCCGC
>NZ_JASJVF010000524.1:0-788 GCF_035019805.1 Cryobacterium sp. 10I1 | reverse complement strand
CTCGAGTGCGTCGAGGTCGCCCCCGCGCGCGAGGAGCTCGGCGCGTCCGGCGTCGGTGATCTCGTAGACGGTCTTGCGGCCGTCCGTCGACTTCGTGACGAGGCCCTCCTCCTCGAGCTTGGCCAGTCGCGGGTAGATCGTGCCCGCGCTCGGGATATACGTGCCGCCGAACCGGTCGCTGAGCGCCTGGATCAGCTCGTAACCGTGCCGCGGCTGCTCGGCGAGCAGGCTCAGCAGGTAGAGCCGCAGGCTGCCGTGGGCGAAGACGGGAGTCATGCCGAGGCCCCCGTTGCGGTGTCCGCCGGGGCCTCGCCCGGCGCTTCGAACCCGGCGGCTGCGCTCGGGGCGCTCGCCGGGGCATCCGCCGCCGCGGCCGGACGCCGGACGATCGAGATGTCACCGGAGACGGAGTTCGCGTGCAGTTCGAGCCAGCTGCCCGCGAGCACGCCCGTACTCGACTCGTAGCCCTTGCCGAGGGTGCCCTTCACGGTCTGGTCGTCGAGCTGGAGGACCCCCGAGATGGTGTTGAGGTGGTACTTGATCGGGAGGCCGGCCTCGACGCGTGCGGTGAGGTTGCCGCTCACGGTGTTCGTGTTGACGGTGTCCGGCGAGCCCTCGAGGTCGAGGAACACGTTGCTCGCGACGCCGTCGACGCTGAACCGGCGGATGCTGCCGCTCGCGGTGACATCGCCGGAAACGGTGTGCGTGGTGATGTCGCCGGAGTGGTTGCTGACCGAGATCTCGCCGTTGATCGCGTTGACTTCGATGTCGCCCGTGACGCCGTCGAC
>NZ_JASJVF010000523.1:0-792 GCF_035019805.1 Cryobacterium sp. 10I1 | reverse complement strand
CCGGCGGCGGCAACGCCGACGGCGACGACAATGGCCTGGGACACGATGCGGTGCCCGACGCGGGCCTTGCAGTAGGTGGCGTCGAGGAACACATAGGGGAAGTCTTGGGCGGCAAGGGTTCGGTCGCGGAACTCGGCCACCTCAGCGTCCAGGCCCGCGCAGATCCGGGACACTTCGGACTTGGAGATCCCGGTGTCCGCACCGAGGGCCTTGACCAGGTCGTCGACTTTCCGGGTCGAGACGCCGTGAACGTAGGCCTCCATCACGACCGCGAACAGGGCCTGGTCCACCCGGCGGCGACGCTCCAGCAGCGCCGGGAAGAATGACCCGGCGCGCAGCTTCGGGATCTTCAAGTCAAGGTCCCCGGCCGTGGTCGACAAGGTCCTCGACCGTGTCCCGTTGCGGTGGGTGGTGCGGTCGCTGGAGCGTTCGAACGGGGCGGCGCCGATGAACGCGGTCGCTTCCGCATCGATCAGTTCTTGATACAAGGTTTCGGTCGCGACGCGGATGCGGTCGGTGACATCGGTGAGTTTGAGTTCTCCCAGCAGGTTGAGCAGGGCAGACTGGTCTAGAGCCATCGTGTGGTGTCCTTTGTGAGTTGCTTTAGTCGGTACTCACTGACCATCCCACGGTGGCTCTTTACGTTGACGAAGCAACGCTCAAGAGCGGGAAACCACACCACTCACGGGGACGTAACCTTTGCTTGCCGCGTTCGACCGCCGGTCGATGCGATGGCAGTCAGCAATGAGCCCCCCGCACCGTTAGACACTCGTAACTATTTTCTTGCAGCCC
>NZ_JASJVF010000522.1:0-793 GCF_035019805.1 Cryobacterium sp. 10I1 | reverse complement strand
CTACTACGCTGAAACAAACGGCCCGATAGATATCGAAGCCGCCAACAAAACGGCGGCATGAAAACCGGGACGGTTCACAGTGCTGTCCTCTCGCAAACATTGCGCTCCGAATTTTTCCTGGCACTTTCTATCGGCTCAGCTACGCAGCAGTTATCAGGAACGCTTCTCGACAAATAATTCGAACTCGACTCAATTACGGCGACAACACCTCACTGGGCGACGATGTCGTGCTCCGCGGCGCAGACGAACCAACCGATACGTCAGCTGAGGGCGGTCAGAAATTTCTGAGTGGACCTCGCGGCGCACAGAACTGGGAATTCGTTCAACTGCACCGCTACTTCTGGGATCCCTTGTTTCCGCCCAGTGAATCCATCGCCTTGGGTCAGGCCGTGTTCGATGCCCCGGAGCAGCACCTGGACGTCAGATTTGCCTTGGGCCAGACCCTTGTCAATGATTGCCAGACCAATGCTTCGATCAGTGCGGATGACGAGTTGGTGCTTCTCCTCAACGGCCGTGCCAACGGCACCCCCTACAACTGCAAACCGTGAGGACCATCATGAGAAAACGCACTCGTTTCGGCTTGGCCGGCCTCGCCGCCATCGGCCTGGCAGCACTGGTCGTCGCTAACCTTCCCGGTCACGCGGAAGTGGCCGTGAATTTCAGCGATCCCAGCGTCGGCTTCCGTGACCAAGCCAGCGGCGCATACCTGCGCATCGACCTGGACTCCACGGCTGCTGGAGTGGGCCAGTTCTACTTCAGCGCACCGGGCGTGGGACTCGTCGTCCCCGCGAAG
>NZ_JASJVF010000521.1:0-800 GCF_035019805.1 Cryobacterium sp. 10I1 | reverse complement strand
GCACGGCGCTCTACGAAGAAGTCCAGCTCGACGGCGCGGGCACCGTGACGACGAGCGTGATGCGCAACTACCACGTGCCCCTGCTCGCGGACCTGCCCGTCACCGAGGTGTACTTCGCGGAGACGAGTGACGACCTCGGCCCCTATGGCGCCAAGTCGATGAGCGAGTCGCCGTACAACCCGGTCGCTCCTGCGCTCGCGAACGCGGTCCGTGACGCGATCGGCATCCGCCCGTACGAGCTGCCGATGTCCCGAGACCGCATCTGGCGTCTGATGCACCCCTGAGAGTCACCTTTCCGGTCGAGAGCGCCCGGTGCACGGGTACCCCTCGACCGGAAAGGTACCCCTCGCTACGCGCGGGCGGGGGCAGGCGATGCGAGCAGCAGGTGGTACGCGTCCGGGCCGTGTCCGACACGGAGATGCCGGGTCTGCACGAGGCCCGCGGCCTCGAGGGCGGAGGTGATCTCCTCGGTGGGACGCACCCGGAAGCCGTGCTCGACCACGGGCATCCGCTGCATCGCGGCCGGGTCGAAAACGCCCACCACGAGACGGCCGCCGGGCCGGAGCACGCGCGCGAACTCGGCCGCCGCCCGGCCGAGGTCAGGCAGGAAGTAGAACGTGTTGAGGGTGATCACCCCGTCGAGGCTCGCATCCGCGAGCGGGAGGTACTCCATCGACGCCTCGAACAGCGACAGCCGACCGGCGGTGAGGTCGTCGCGGAACCTCCGATGCGCGGCATCGACCATCGTTTCCGACTGGTCGACTCCGGCGACGTGCCCGTCCGGTCCGACCGTGTCGAGC
>NZ_JASJVF010000520.1:0-802 GCF_035019805.1 Cryobacterium sp. 10I1 | reverse complement strand
AACTACGTCGGCACGGTCACGGGTTCTCAGGTCCTGCGCGCCGAACGGGACAGGGCCAGGGAGATCCTGGCCAGGGCCACGGGGCTGCGGGTGAAGACCGGGCAGAAGAGCACGGGCCCGAACTATCGCGCCGCGCTCATCTCCGAGAACCGGGCGCGCACGAAGTTCTTCGAGCTGAATACCCAGACCGAGCAGGCCACCGCCCGCGAGGCGCGCATCGAGTACGCCGCGCTGCTGAGTTCGCTGACCGAGGGCACCGAGAACCATCGGATCGAGTACGAGGCGCAGCTCTCAGCGCTGCTCGCGGGTGTCGCACTGCCGGCCCTGACGGAGCGGATCGCGGCCGCCGAGGCGATCGTGCACCGCCAGGACGAGATCGCCGGGCTCGCCACGGATTCCGCGGAGCGCTGGGCGGCCGGCTCCCCGCAGCGGAAGGTCAACCACATCGAGTAGGCCGGGTCGCGCGGGCTCAGCGGGGCGGCATCCGGATTCCGCCGTCGAGCCGGATCGTCTCGCCGTTGAGCATCGGGTTCTCCACGATGTGCCGCACGAGCGCGGCGAACTCGTTCGGGTCGCCGAGCCGGGCCGGGTGCGGAACCTGCGCGGCGAGCGACTCCCGCACCGCGGCGGGCATGCCCTGCAGCATCGCGGTGTCGAAGACGCCCGGCGCGATCGACACGACCCGGATCAATGAGCGCGCGAACTCCCGGGCGAGCGGCAGGGTCATCGCCGCGACCCCGCCCTTCGAGGCCGCGTATGCCGCTTGCCCGACCTGTCCGTCGAAGGCGGCGACGGATGCCGT
>NZ_JASJVF010000519.1:0-823 GCF_035019805.1 Cryobacterium sp. 10I1 | reverse complement strand
TCGGCGACGGTGGGCTCCGCAGGTCTCGTCTCGATGAAGAACGATCACTACGCGGTGCTCGTCGCTGGAAACACGGACGGCCTGCTCTATACGGTCACGCCGGTCTCCTGACCGCCGGGCCCCGAACGGCGCCTGCCCGCCGAATTCCTCAGGGGGCGACGTCGATGAGGACCTTGCCAACCAGGCCGGCCTCGACGGCGGCGTGCGCGCCCGCGGTGCTCTCGAGGGGGAAGCGGTGCAGGGGCAGGCCGGCTTCGGCACCGACGTGGAGGGCGCCGTCACCGATGGCCGAACCGATGTCGGCGGCTGCGGCGTCGAGGAGGTCCTGGCCGAGCGTGTAGAGCAACTGGAACTGGTAGCGCACGTTGAGGGTCATCTGGGAACGGATGTCGAGCGCGAGCGGCTTTCCCGTCGTCGCGTACACCGCGATCGAGCCGCGGGTGCGGATCACGGCCGTGTTGAGGACCGCATTCTGCGCGGGAGCGACTTCGACGACCAGGTCGACGCCTTCGGGCGCCAGCGCCCGGATGGCGCGGGCGGCATCCGCCTCGCGGTAGTTCACGACGTGGTGCGCGCCGGCGGCGGATGCGAGTGCGCCCTTCTCCGCGCTGCTCACCGTCGTGATGACGGTCGCCCCTGCCCAGCGGGCCAGCTCGATGGCCGCGTGGCCGACCGCGCCTGCGCCACCGGCGACGAGCACAGTCCGTCCGGTGAGTGCACCGGGGGAGAGGCGCCGGGGTCCGTCTTCGGCGACGGTGGGCTCCGCAGGTCTCGTCTCGATGAAGAACGATCACTACGCGGTGCTCGTCGCTGGAAACACGGA
>NZ_JASJVF010000518.1:0-836 GCF_035019805.1 Cryobacterium sp. 10I1 | reverse complement strand
CGATCAACCTCGTCGTGGCGAAGCTCGCGCCCGCGCTCATGGCCGGGTGCACCGTCGTGATCAAGCCGGCATCGCCGACGCCGCTCTCGATCCGCTTCCTCGCGGATGCCGCGGCAGCGGCAGGCCTTCCCGCGGGCGTCGTGAACATCGTCACGGGGGACAGCGCCGTCGGCGACGCCCTCGTGCGGCACCCCGGAGTCGACAAAGTCGCCTTCACCGGCTCGACCCCGGTCGGCCGAAGAATCGCCGCGGCGTGCGGCGAGCTGCTGAGGCCGGTCACCCTCGAGCTCGGCGGCAAGTCGTCCGCGCTCGTTCTGCCGGACGTCGACCTCACGGCGATGCAGCAGGTGCTGATCCGCAGCTGCATGCGCAACACCGGGCAGACCTGTTACATCTCCACGCGTATCCTCGCGCCGGCCGGGCGCTACGACGAACTCGTCGACATGGTCACGGCGACGATCCAGGCCGCGCGGCAGGGCGACCCGATGGACCCGGACACCGTCTTCGGACCCGCCGCGACACGGGCGCAGCGCGACACGGTGCGCGGGTACATCCGCTCCGGCATCGCAGAGGGCGCCAGGGCGACCACGGGCGGTGACGTGCCGAGCGGCTTCGACCGCGGCTTCTTCGTGAAGCCGACCGTGTTCGCCGACGTGACGCCGGGGATGCGGATCGCGCGCGAGGAGATCTTCGGGCCGGTCCTGTCGATCCTGCGCTACGACACGCTCGACGAGGCGATCGGTATCGCGAACAACACCGCGTTCGGCCTCGGCGGCACGGTGTTCTCAGCGGATGCCGCGGCCACGGCAGGCTCCGCGCCGAACGCTCCCACGAGC
>NZ_JASJVF010000517.1:0-841 GCF_035019805.1 Cryobacterium sp. 10I1 | reverse complement strand
GGGTCTCTCCCGCCAGCTCGCCTACGACGGCATCGAATCGCAGGCCTGGTTGCTGTTCTGGGTGAGCGCGGCGAGCGGCAGGAGACCTTCGTGTTGTCGGTGCCGTTCTCGGGTCGGCGCCAGGCTGTCGCGGGCGAACTGGGGAACCAGAGCGGGGTGATTCCGATTCGTGTGCCCGGGGTCGGGCATCCGTTCACTCGGCTGGATGCTGTCGCCACTGCCACGAGGGCGGCGAAACTCGCGCCCGCGGGCGCGTCGACGGCGTTGCTCGGGCCGTTCTTCCGGCTGCTCGCGCGGCTCGGACTGTTCCAGCGGTTCATCAGCCGGCAGCGGACCATCCACACCTTCGTGACCAACCTGCGCGGGCCGGCGGAGCCCCTCTCGATCTTCGGGTGCCCGGTCACCGGCCTCGTGCCCCTGACCGGCCCCACCGGAAACGTGACGGTGTCGTTCGCCGTGCTCTCCTACGCCGGCAGCCTCGAGGTCACCCTCGCGGCAGACCCGGACACCTGCCCAGACCTGGACGCCCTCCGCGCGCTCCTCGAGCACGAGTTCGCCGCACTGCTGCACCCCTGACGCGTGGGCATGGCACCTGCAAATTCTTCGGTTGCGAACTCGCGGCCGCGTAACTCCGGGCTCGTTTCGGCCAGTGTCAGAGGCAGGCGAAGACGGTCAGGTCCCACTGTCTCGTCTCAAAGGCAATCTGGACGATGTATGAGTACGCGAAGTCGTAATCGAAGGTGTACGAGCTGCCACCCTCGACCATGATGTCGTCGAAAGCCTCGCCCTGGCACATGGATTGGTAGTTGGCGTTGTTGTGGACAACGGGCGGGTCCAGGAA
>NZ_JASJVF010000516.1:0-853 GCF_035019805.1 Cryobacterium sp. 10I1 | reverse complement strand
GACCCGCGGCGTGCCGTGCGCCTCGAGACCGTGACGATCGAGATCGACCTCACCGCGCCGCCGGCCGGCACTGCGGATGCCTACCTGCGGCTGCACCTGCTCTCGCACCTGCTCGTCAGGCCCAACAGCATCAACCTCGAGGGCATCTTCGGCCACCTGCCCGTCGTGGTGTGGACGAACGCCGGCCCGATGCTTCCCGCCGACTTCGACCGGCTGCGCCCGGCCTTGCAGCGCGCGGGCATCCAGGCCAGCGGCGTTGACAAGTTCCCGCCGCTGCTGAACTACGTCACCCCCGACCGGGTGCGGATCGCGGACGCCTCGCGGGTCCGCCTCGGCGCCTACCTCTCCCCCGGCACCACGGTCATGCACGAGGGCTTCGTGAACTTCAACGCGGGCACCCTCGGCGTCTCCATGGTCGAGGGGCGCATTTCGCAGGGGGTCGTCGTCGGCAACGGCGCTGACATCGGCGGCGGCGCCTCGATCATGGGCACCCTGTCCGGCGGCGGCACCGAGCGCGTGCGCATCGGCGAACGCGCCCTGCTCGGCGCGAACTCCGGCATCGGCATCTCGATCGGGAACGATTCCGTCGTCGAGGCCGGCCTCTACGTCACGGCAGGCACGAAGGTGTCCCTGCCCGACCAGCCGCGCACCGCGGACGGCCGCATGCAGACGATGAAGGCCGTCGAGCTGTCCGGGTTGCCGAATCTGCTCTTCCGACGCAACTCGATGTCGGGCGCCGTCGAGGTTCTCGCCCGCAGCGGGAACGGCATCGTCCTGAACGAGCAGTTGCACGCCTGACCCTGGTCCGACGAAAGCGGATGCCCCGCCCCGGCTCGCGGGGCCGGGCGCCGGG
>NZ_JASJVF010000515.1:0-925 GCF_035019805.1 Cryobacterium sp. 10I1 | reverse complement strand
CCGCAGTCCGGTGAGCGCGCGCCCTACCGCGGCAACACTGAGCGCCCGCAGCGTGATGGTGAGCGTCCTCCGTACCGTGGCAACTCCGACCGTCCGCAGTCGGGCGAGCGCGCCCCGTACCGTGGCAACTCCGACCGTCCGCAGGGCGGCGCCGAGCGCAAGCCCTGGTCGAAAGACGCGCCCCGCACCGACCGCCCGCAGCGCGACGGCGAACGTCCCGCGTACCGCGGCAACTCCGATCGTCCCCAGACCGGCGAGCGCAAGCCGTGGTCGAAGGACGCACCGCGCACCGAGCGTCCGCAGTCGGGCGGCGACCGCAAGCCCTGGGCGAACGCGACCCAGCGCGGCGGTTCGGCCACCCGCGCCGGAGCACCGCGTGGCGACGCCGGCAAGAAGCTCTGGACCCGCGACGGCGCCCCCGCCCGCGGCGACCGCGATGCCCGCGCCGTCGAAGAGGAAATGACCGAAGAGCAGCGGATGCAGCGCGAGCTGCGTTCGGTGCGCCCGCGCCACGACGACCCCGAGCTCCCCGACGACATCTCGTCTGCCGACCTCGACCGGATCGCACGGAACGAACTCAAGACCCTGACCAAGGACAACGCCGAGGCCGTCGGCGCCCACCTCGCCATGGCCGCCCGGGTCATCGACGAAGACCCCGAGCTCGCCCACCGTCACGTGATGAGCGCCGCCCGCCGTGCCGGCCGCATCGCGGTCGTGCGGGAGAGCCTCGCGATCACCGCGTACGCCACGGGCGACTTCGCCCTTGCTCTGCGCGAACTGCGCACCTACCGCCGCATCTCCGGGTCCAACTCGCAGCTGCCGCTCATGGTCGACAGCGAACGCGGCGTCGGTCGCCCGAACCCGCTCACGCGGATGCGCGGCGTAGAGGTGGAGTTCCGGCTCGCGATCCCGCAGATTCGTCCAG
>NZ_JASJVF010000514.1:0-926 GCF_035019805.1 Cryobacterium sp. 10I1 | reverse complement strand
CGCTACCAAGTGCGCGCGATGCGGGACGTCTCGAGACGACACATAACGACTCAGTGCACAGCTCTCACGGCGCCCGGCTCGCCGAGCTCGTACGCTCGCACGGCTACCGGATCGGCACCGGCTTCGTCGGCACGCCGCTGATCTGCGATGCGCTGTGCCGGGCCGGGCAGTCCGAGGTCGCGTACCGGCTGCTGCTCGAGGAGGGCTGCCCGTCCTGGCTCTACCCGATCTCGATGGGCGCGACCACGATCTGGGAGCGCTGGGACAGCATGCTGCCCGACGGCAGCATCAACCCGGGCGAGATGACCTCGTTCAACCACTACGCGCTCGGTGCGGTCGCCGACTGGATGCACCGCACCATCGGCGGTATCGCGCCCGCAGAGCCCGGCTACCGGGTGGTACAGATTGCGCCGATCCTCGGCGGAGGACTCACCCGTTCCTTCGCGCGGCTCGATACCGGCTATGGTCCGGTGCGCGTCAACTGGACCCTCTACGGCGGCACGTTCTCGCTCTGCGTCACGATTCCGCCGAACACCACGGCCCGCGTGCTGCTGCCCGGCGCAGCCGAGACCGTTGAGATCGGCTCCGGCAGGCACGAGTGGGTGACGGATGTCTCCGCGCTCGTCGCTGTCCCTGCCCGGGCGCCGCTGACCCTCGAGACCTCCCTCTCGGAGATTGTGAACGACGCCGAAGCCCGTGCGGCCCTCCAGGCGCTCTTCGCGGAGATCGAGTACGTCATCGGGCTCGGCTGGACGAGCGGCGGGCGCTGGAAGAGCGACTCCCCGTTCGGGAGCTCACTCATCATGATGCCGCCGGCCGGCTTCGCGCGCGTCGAGGGGCTCCTCGCGACCCTGAACGCCCGCCCCTAGAGCCGCTCCCGCGCCCGAATGCGCAGCGCGTGCGCGACTCGCGCACGGAAAAGGGGG
>NZ_JASJVF010000513.1:0-931 GCF_035019805.1 Cryobacterium sp. 10I1 | reverse complement strand
CGATCGCCCGGATCAGTTCGGTGCGACCGGCGCCGACGAGTCCGGCGATCCCGAGCACTTCACCGGCGTGCACGGTGAAGCTCACGTCGCTGAACGAGCCGCTCGCGCTGAGGTTCTCGACCGCGAGGATCTCGGCCGGTTCGGCGAGCACGGGGGCGCGCCGGGGGAACTGGTCCTCGATGTTGCGGCCGACCATGAGCCGCACCAGCTCCGCTTCCGGTGTCGAGGCCGGCACCTCGGCGACGAATTCGCCGTCGCGCAGCACCGTGACCGTGTCGCCGACCTCGGCGATCTCGTCGAGGTGGTGGCTGATGAAGAGCATCGCGACGCCGCGGCGCCGGAGGTCGGCCATCACGGCGAAGAGCGCCTGGGTCTCGTGCCGGGTGAGTGCGGCTGTCGGCTCGTCGAGGATGAGGATGCGCGCGTTGATGCTGAGCGCCTTGGCGATCTCGACGAGCTGCTGCTTGGCGATGCCGAGCTCGCCGACCGGGGTGTCCACGTCGACGTCGAGACCGATCAGGGCGAGGGCGGCACGCGCCCGGTTGCGGAGGGCGCGCCGGTCGACCATGCCGTGCCTGGTCGGCATCCGCCCGAGCATCACGTTCTCGGCGACACTCATGGTCGGCACGAGGTTGAGTTCCTGGTGGATGGTGGCGATACCGAGGTCCTCCGCCGCGCGGGTCGTCGGGAGCGTCACGACGGCGCCGTCGACCACGATGTCGCCGGAATCGGGCTGGTATACCCCGGCCATCATCTTGATCAGCGTGGATTTCCCGGCGCCGTTCTCGCCGAGGAGCACCTGTACGTGGCCGGCGTAGACGCTCACGGTGACGTCCTTGATGACGGTCACCTGGCCGAAGGTCTTGCCCACGTTCTGCAGGGTGACCAGGGGTTGTGGATTCATTTCAGTGCGTCCTTACGCTGTTATGAC
>NZ_JASJVF010000512.1:0-943 GCF_035019805.1 Cryobacterium sp. 10I1 | reverse complement strand
GGCGAATCCGGCACCCGCGCCGAGCGCGGCCGTCCAGGTCGGGTGTTCGGACAGCATCGGCCAGGCCAGGAGCAGGAGTACCCCGGCCGAGCTGGCCATGATCGTGGCCGCCACGCTCGAGGGCAAGAGGTGGGAGGCAATGTAGATGAGGACGAAGAACGCTCCGACATTCAGAGCCCCGAGTACCAGGGACTTCCACCACCAGGCGCCGCGGGGAACGGACCGCGCCAGCGCCAGCAGGAGGAGGCCCGCAGGCAGGGCGCGCAGCGTGCTGCCCCATAGCGGATAGTCGAGGGGCAGGAACTGCCGGGTGACGAAGTAGTTCGATCCCCAGGCGATCGGGGCGATCGCGGTGACGAGCAGCCAGCGCCATTTAGTTTCCATGGAAGCTACTATAACTTCCATGGAAGGTATAGTGGCAGTATGACGGAAGACGCATCGGATCGGGTCGCACGCATCCAGGCTGAATGGCGACGTGAACGCCCGGATCTCGACGTCGCCCCGCAAGCCGTCATCGGGCGTCTGCACCGGCTCGCCGCCCACCTTACCGGGGAGCTCGCGAGTGTCTATCGCGCCCACGATCTCGGGGAGGGGGAATTCGATGTGCTCGCTGCCTTGCGTCGCGCCGGCAGTCCCTACGAACGAGCGCCTCGTGAACTCGCCGACCATACGATGGTGACGACGGGCGCGATGACCAAGCGACTCGACCGGCTGGCGGCGGCCGGACTGATCGTGCGCAGGCACGTCGCCGGAGACGGTCGGCGCCGGGTCGTCGCGCTCACCCCCCGCGGCCTCGACGTCATCGATGCCGCGTTCGCAGACCACATGGACAATGAGCGACGCCTGGTCGACCAGCTCTCCGACGACGATCGTGACCGGCTCGAGGCGATCCTGACCCGGTGGTTGCGCGCCTACGAATCCCCGCTGCCGTCGTAAGCATCAC
>NZ_JASJVF010000511.1:0-943 GCF_035019805.1 Cryobacterium sp. 10I1 | reverse complement strand
ATCCTGTGGGTCATGACGCCTGAGCCCGCACCCGGTTCCGCCGCCCCACTCCTCGGCGGGCCGGTGACGCCCGTCGCCCCGGTGTGGACCGCTCCCGTGCGCCGTACCCCGGGCGGCCTGATCGCACTGACGATCATCGGGCTCGTCTTCGGGAGCCTGGCGCTCCTGCTCGTCCTCGTCTACCTCTCCACGTTCCTCGGTCCGTCCGCCCTCGTGCTCTGCCTCCTGCTCGCCCTCGTGCCCCTCACCGGCATCCTGCTCGTGGTGCGCTGGATCGATCGCTGGGAGCCGGAACCCCGACCCGCGCTCTGGTTCGCGTTCCTCTGGGGAGCCGGCATCTCCGTCGTCACGGCCCTCGTCTTCGACTTCGGCGTGCAGCTCGCGCTCGCCGCGGCGGGGAGCTCCCGCGCCGGCTCGGAGGCGGGCGGCGCGGGCTCGGGCACGGATGCGTTCGCCGCCGTGCTGCAGGCGCCCCTCGTCGAGGAGGGCGCGAAGGGCGTCGGGATCCTGGTGCTGTTCCTCGTGCTCCGGCGCACGTTCGACGGGCCCGTCGACGGCATCGTCTATGCGGCGACGATCGCGGCCGGTTTCGCGTTCTCCGAGAACATCCAGTACTTCGGCGTGGCCATGCTCGAGAGCGGTGCAGACGGGCTCGGTTTCACGTTCCTCGTCCGCGGGGTCTTCTCGCCGTTCGCCCACGTCACGTTCACCGCGTGCACCGGGATCGCGTTCGGCATCGTGAGCCGGCGCAGGGCCGGCGGTGCGCTCGGCCGGGTCCTCATCGTTCTCGCCGGATTCGCGCTCGCGGTCGCCCTGCACGGCCTCTGGAACGGCGCCGCCTACCTGCTCACGAACGACTCCGCGCTTCTCTTCTACTACCTGCTCGTGCAGCTCCCGCTCTTCATCGGGTACATCGTCGCCGTCGTGCTGCTCCGGCGCCAGG
>NZ_JASJVF010000510.1:0-947 GCF_035019805.1 Cryobacterium sp. 10I1 | reverse complement strand
GTACTGAAAACGACGATTCACCCGCTTTCGCGGGACCGGGCGTTGCGGGACCGGGCGTTGCGGGACCGGGCGTTGCGGGGTGCGGGTTACGCGCTCGCGAGCATCCGCTCGATCGCCGAGGTGAAGAACGTGAGCCCGTCGGTGCCGCTGCGCATCGCGGACGCGGTGTCGGGACCGAAGCCGGCCTCGACCGCGTGTTCGGGGTGCGGCATCAGGCCGACGACGTTGCCGCGGGCGTTGGTGATGCCGGCGATGTCGTTGAGGGAGCCGTTCGGGTTCAGTCCGACGTAGCGCACCACGACGCGGCCTTCGCCTTCGAGCTCTGCGAGGGTCTCGGCGGAGGCGATGAAGCCGCCCTCGCCGTTCTTCAGGGGGATGGTGATCTCCTGGCCGCCCGCGAAGCCGCTGGTCCAGACGGTGTCGGTGTTCTCGACGCGCAGCTGCTGGTCGCGGCAGATGAACGAGCCGTGGTCGTTGCGGATCAGCCCGCCCTCGAGCAGGTGCGCCTCGGTGAGCATCTGGAAACCGTTGCAGATACCGAGCACCGGCATGCCGCTGTTCGCGGCGTCGATGACCTCGGCCATGATCGGCGAGAGGCTCGCGATCGCGCCCGCGCGCAGGTAGTCGCCGTAGCTGAAGCCGCCGGGCAGCACGATCGCGTCGACACCGCGGAGGTCGTGCTCGCCGTGCCAGAGCGCGATGGGTTCGGCGCCCGCGATCCGGATCGCGCGCTGCGCGTCACGGTCGTCGAGCGATCCGGGGAAGGTGACGACGCCGATGCGCATCAGGCGGAGACCCCGACTGTGCTGTCTGCGCCCACGACGTGGATGCCGACGACGTCTTCGATCACGGCGTTGGAGAGCACGGAGTCGGCGAGTTCGCCGTAGCGCCGCGGCCCGACGAGCAGGTCGCGGACGATGAGCAGGGCCCAGCGCTCTCCCACAAGC
>NZ_JASJVF010000509.1:0-952 GCF_035019805.1 Cryobacterium sp. 10I1 | reverse complement strand
GCGGCCGCCAGTCGTCGTCCCAGCAGGCCACGATCTCAGTAGGCGGGAACTCGGTGACGAGCCGGGTGATGATGTCGAGCAGCCCGCGCACGGCGTTGACCGGCTGGCCGTTCGGCGCGCGCACGGTGTCGGGCACCCCGTAGAAGGCGCGGAAGTACAGGGCAGCGGTGTCGAGCAGCATCCGGCGCTCCGGTGGAGTGGTCACGGCGGAATCCTGACATATCGGACCCCCGTGCGTCCACCGGGGCGGGATCCCTGTCGTGGCGGGCTGTTGTGCCGGCCGAAACGCCCCCGCTCACCAGGGCGAGGGGCCGCCGCCGGGAACCGGGCCGCCGTCGAGGAGCAGGGCGCCGAGCGCGGCCTCGTCGCGTTCGGCGTGGTGCTGGCGCACGTAGAGCTCGAGGTCGGCGACCCGCTGCGAGTGACGGGCCTCGAAGGCGAGCGGCCAGGGGCCGAGCGCATGCCCGGCCCGTGCGATGACCTCCTCGACCGAGCGCGCGACGAGACCCCGCACCCTCGCCGCGAGGAGCGCCCCGGCCTGTCCGGTCGCGGTGCCGTCGTCGATCGACGCTGCCGCTGCCGCGAGGACGCCTCCGCACGCGCTCAGGGTCACGTCGATCGCACCGAGGTGCGCGAGTGCGATCTGGTCCGCCGGCCAGTCCTGCGCGCCGCGGAATACCCGACGGGCGATCCCGACCGCGCCGCCGAACCAGCACGCGGCGACGCCGATCCCGCCCCAGGCGTAGCCCGGCCGGTTGAAATACCAGTCGTCCTCGCGGATCGCGACCGCGGGCACGCCGCGGAAGTCAACGGGACCGCTCGTGATCGAGGGCAGTCCCCTGCCGACCCAGGTGTCCTCGAGCACGGTGATGCCCGGCGCGGCGAGGTCGACCGCGAAGAGCCGCAGCGCATCACTCGAGGTGTGCGCCGTGACGAGGGCATTGCTCAGCGA
>NZ_JASJVF010000508.1:0-952 GCF_035019805.1 Cryobacterium sp. 10I1 | reverse complement strand
GCCCTCGGCGAATACGTCTCGGTGAGCAGCCAACGCGACACCGAGCGCACCCTGATCGCCAAGGAACGCTGGGAGCTCGCCAACCTGCCGGAGCAGGAACTCGCCGAGCTCGCCGAGATGTACCGGGCCAAGGGGCTCAGCGTGGAGACGGCCCGACGCGTCGCCGACGAGCTCACCGCGCACGACGCCCTCGCCGCGCATCTCGAGGTGGAACTGCACATCGGCACCGAGGAACTCTCGAACCCGTGGCACGCGGCGTTCGCATCCGCGCTCGCGTTCACCGTCGGTGCGATCCTGCCGCTTCTCGCTGTGCTGCTGCCACCGCCGGCGTGGCGGCTGCCTGCCACGTTCCTGGCCGTAGCGGTCGCCCTCGTGGTCACCGGCTGGCTGAGCGCCTACCTCGGCGGCAGCCCCCGCGGCCGCGCGATCTCGCGTGTCCTCGTCGGAGGCCTGCTCGCCCTCGGCGTGACCTGGGCGATCGGCGGCCTGATCGGCACCTCGGTCTGACCGTAGGCTGGTGCCATGTCCTCACCACGCACGCTCCCAGCATCCGCTCTGCTCGCGGCGGGCATCGACGCCGCCCTTGTGCTCGTCTTCGCGGCGATCGGCCGCGCGAGCCACGGCGAGGACCTGCTCGGCGTGCTGGCGACCTGGTGGCCGTTCCTCGGCGGCCTCACGATCGGCTGGCTGATCATGCGCGCCTGGCACGCCCCGCAGCGGATCGTCTACACCGGGCTCGGTGTCTGGCTCTGGACGGTCGCGGGCGGTTTGCTGCTCCGGGTCGTGAGCGGCCAGGGCGTTCAGCCGAGCTTCATCGTCGTGACGGCGATCGTGCTCGGTCTGTTCCTGGTCGGCTGGCGCGGCATCGCGGTGCTTGTGCGCCGGATCCAGGCACGTCGTCGGGCCTCGACGCAGGTCCAGTAGCCTCAGCCGGCCGCGATCGCGTCGTAGC
>NZ_JASJVF010000507.1:0-971 GCF_035019805.1 Cryobacterium sp. 10I1 | reverse complement strand
ATCCCGCTCCGCATCGTGCAGCTCACCGAGCACGACGACGCCACCGGAGATCCGGCTGCGGGCACGGAGCGCTGGCTGGCCGGGTCTCTCCCCGACGACGTCCCCTGGCCGGCGGCATCCGCGAGCCACCTCGTCGTCGAACTCGTCGGCGGCCATGACGACTTCGCCGGCCCATTTGCCGGACTCGCGATCGACGGCTGGGCCGAGACACTGCCGTTTCAACCAGACCCCAAAGCATTCGATCCAGCTGCGCCGGACAACCCGCTGCGCGCGGCCAGGGCCACCACCGGGCTCGCCGTACACGCCAACCAGGCATCGGCCAGGGCGCCGCAGGTGCTGCTCTCCGCGGTGTCGCCAGACGGCACCAGGTGGACGACCGATTCCGTCGTGGCGACGGTTCTGGAAGCCGTGGAACTGGCCAAGGCCCGGCTGGTGACCTATGAGCACACGCCGGGGGACGCGGCCATCCTGCCCGCCATCTACGTGGCGAGCCCCTGGCTGCAGATCCGCACAGGGCTCCAGTTCACGGAGCTGGCCAAGGTGAAATGGTCCGGGGTCGGCATCCCGTTCCTGTCGGAGGTGAAGTGATGGCCGTCAAGATTCCCATCGACATGATGGTCAGCGCGGTGACCGACCAGAACCTGGCGGGGATCCTGAAGCTGCTGCAGGTTGCCGACCCGCCGGCCATGGTGCGGTTCGAGCCGGACTCGGTCACCGGCGACCCTGCCCCGGGTGCCGAGGCGCGCATCGGCGATGCCGCGTGGATGCTCGGTCGGCAGTGGCAGTTCGGCGAACTCAGCGGCGAGGATGCCGGATCCGTCGTGTCGGTGCACGTGGCGTCGAGCGCGCTGCCGATCACGGCCTGGGCCCCCCTGCCGGGCGCCGCGATCGATCTGGCAGACGCCGACTGGCGGCCGTGGCGCGAGGGGGCGCTTCTCGAGGAGCTCATCCAGGACGTGCCGGAGCTCGCG
>NZ_JASJVF010000506.1:0-984 GCF_035019805.1 Cryobacterium sp. 10I1 | reverse complement strand
GAGCACCGGTTCGGGATCGGGACGGTGGCCAGGATCACGCAGATCGAGGCCCCAGAGGGGTTCGTCGGCGTGGTCGCCCACGGCGAGCGGCGCATCGAGGTGCTCGAGTGGCTCGACGACGACCCGTATCCGCAGGCGAGCGTCCGCGAGCTCCCCGAGCTGGAGTGGGACGACGAGCTGTTCCCTCTGCGGGAGCGGGCCGAACGGGTCGTGCGCCGGGCGCTTGCGCTCGCGAGCGAATTCACCGAGCAGCCCTGGGCGCCCGACGTCGAACTCTCCGGCGACCCGGCTGTCGCGGCCTGGCAGCTCGCGGCGATCGCGCCGGTCGGCCCCCTCGACCAGATCGAGCTGCTGCGGTCGGAGTCGATGGAGGCCCTGCTCACCCGGCTGGTCGAGGTCACCGAGGCGGTCGCCGACTCCTTCGGCGCCTGACCGGGGTGCCCGGCGAGGCAGGATCCGGCGTCGGCGTGCTGCGCGATCGGGCAGGCCGGAGCCGGTCCCAGTGGAACTCCGGCTGCTAAGCTGCTCGCGAAGCGGTTGAGCCCGACCAGGCGCGCCGTCCAACTGAATACCGGGCCGACACGGCCGATGCGGGAGAGTCCGGCGCCTCGGCGGCCGGACACCGAAGGAGCAATCCTCCCCGACAATCTCTCAGGTACTCGTACCGCATCGGACTGGCCACTCTGAAAAGTAGTCGCAGCACAATGCGGCTCGCCCATGGTGAAAGTCACGTCCCGACCAGGACGCGGCGAAGCTCTCAGGCCTGACGACAGAGGGGGAGTTCCCACGGGGTCGCCACGACCCCGAGAATCTCGCTCGGCCGCGGCCGACCTGCCTGGAGAACTCATGACCCCGGATCTGACCGAACGGTATTCCCCGCTGCACCAGGCGCACGTCGACGCCGGAGCCAGCTTCACCGACTTCGCCGGCTGGCAGATGCCGGTGCGCTACTCGAGCGATCTCGCCGAGCACCACGCGGTGCGT
>NZ_JASJVF010000505.1:0-988 GCF_035019805.1 Cryobacterium sp. 10I1 | reverse complement strand
TGGACCTGTCGACGGGGTTCGACTCGGGGTCGGGACCCGGCGGCGCTGCTTCGGGAACGGCTGGCGGCACGGGTAGTGCAAGCGGGACGGGTGGCGCGGGCGCTCCGGGCTCGACCCCGACACCGACTGTGGGGCTGCCGTTCGTGCGGGACGGGTTCGCCGTCAACTGCCCGCTCTGCGACCCGAATCTCGTGGTCCGCATCAGTGATCTCGTCAATTTCCCGGCGGCAGCACCCGGCCAGGGCATGGAGCCCAACGGCTGGGCGATCACCGGGCTCCCGGCGAATTTCCTGGCCCAGGCATCCGTGCATGTGCGCACGGGCCTGTTGCTCGGGTTCGCCGCCGAGGTGCGTTTCACGCCGACACGGTTCCACTGGGACCTCGGCGACGGCGCGGCCATCGCCTCCGCGACGGGTGGCGCGAGCTGGGCCGCCCTCGGCGTGCCGGAGTTCTCGAACACCGCAACCAGCCACGTCTTCAGGTCAACGGGCCGGCACACCGTGGTGCTGTCGGTCGTGTACTCGGCTGAGTACCGCGCCAGCGGTCAGCCGTGGCGTCCGGTGCAGGGCACGCTCACGATCGCGGCGCCCCCGATCGCGGTCGTCGTCAGCACGGCCTCGACGGTCCTCGTCGGCCAGGACTGCACGGCCAACCCGTCCGGCCCCGGCTGCTGACAGCGAACTACTTGCGGCGCGCGAGCCGGATGGCGATGACGATGATGGCCACAGCGATAGCCGCCATCACCACGAAGCCGCCAACCAGAATCAACACGTGCCAGACCGTCAGGTTGTTCAACATTTCTCCCCCCAGAGGCCGGCTGTTGGACCGGCGATACCAGAAGGCTAGCCGACCCCGGAGTCGCGCGCACGCCCGTCTGCGAGGTCCGGCTCCGGGACTGGCCGTGCGGGGACTGCCCTCCGGGCACGGCAACACGGAATGATAGGGACTGTGCACCGACACCCTCGCTGGTCGCACCGCAGTTTCGATT
>NZ_JASJVF010000504.1:0-999 GCF_035019805.1 Cryobacterium sp. 10I1 | reverse complement strand
GCCCATCACATTGTGCAGGTAGCGCACGCGGCCGTCGACGCCGCCCTCGTTCGTGAAGTTGGCCGCGCGGCCTGCCGCGCTGAGCACCGGGGCCTCGAGCTCGACGCCGACGAGCCCCCAGGTGCCGCACGAGATGTAGGCGAAGTCGTCGCTGAGGGCAGGCACCGCGACGACGGCGGATGCCGTGTCGTGCGAGCCGATGGCCGTCACGTCGATCGGGGCGCGGGCGCCGATCTCGCCGGCGACGTCAGGGAGCAGGGAACCGATCCGGGTCCCGGCATCGACGAGGCGCGGGAAGATCCGGCGGTCGAAGCCGAGCCGGTCGATGAGCGGTTCGTCCCACTCTCGGCTGCCGACGCCGAGGAGGCCGGTCGTTGATGCGTTGGTGCGTTCGGCGACGGCGACGCCGGTGAGCCAGTAGTTCAGAAGATCGGGCACGAGCAGCACCTGGTCGGCCTGGTCGAGCGAGCCGGCGGTCAGGTCTGCGGTCAGCTGGTAGAGCGTGTTGAACGGCAGGAACTGGAGTCCGTTGGCCGCATAGAGTTCGGCGGGTGTGGCGATCCGGTGGACGAGATCGACAGCGGGCTGGGTGCGCGCATCGCGATAGTGGTACGGGAGTTGCAGCATCCGCCCCTGCCGCAGCAGCGCGTAGTCGACGGCCCAGGAGTCGACGCCGATGCTCACGAGGGCGGGCTCTTCCGCGGCGGCGGTCCTGAGACCGGCGAGCACATTGCGGTAGAGCTCGACGATGTTCCAGTGCAGCGAGGGATGCCCGTCCTCATTCAGGCGGATCGGCCCGTTCGCGAAGCGGGCCACCTGGCGGAGGCGCAGCTCGTTCGGCCCGACGTGGCCGAGCATGACCCGGCCGCTCGTGGCGCCGAGGTCGACGGCCGCGACGACTGCGGCATCCGTGCTGGTGGTCATCTTCGTGCTCTCTGCTCGTCAGAACTTAAAGGAGTTGCCGTTTCGGACGACTGCGGCCGGTGTGCCGGCCACAGT
>NZ_JASJVF010000503.1:0-1013 GCF_035019805.1 Cryobacterium sp. 10I1 | reverse complement strand
AAGCTAAGACTCTCAGCGCCGATGGTACTGCAGGGGGGACCCTGTGGGAGAGTAGGACACCGCCGGACTTAACTTAGAAACACCAGAAATACACAAAATGGCCACCTAACGGGTGGCCATTTTGCGTTAAGCCGTAGGCTTGACGAGTCTGCCTTCGAGGCAACCAATTACACAGGAGACACAGTGAGCCCTTCAGGAACTAACGGTAATGACGCACGCGACGGCGGACGCCCGCCCGGGGCTCGCGGCAACAACGGCTCCGGCGGCTATCAGGGCCGCTCCGATCGCCCTCAGCGCGACGGTGAGCGTCCTCCCTATAAGGGCAACTCCGACCGTCCCCAGCGTGACGGCGAACGTCCCCCTTACCGTGGCACCAACGACCGTTCGCAGGGTGGCGAACGTGCACCGTACCGCGGAAACAATGACCGTCCCCAGGGCGACCGCTCCCAGTACGGCGACCGTCCCGCCTATCGCGGCAACACCGACCGCCCGCAGAGCGGCGAGCGTGCCCCGTACCGCGGGAACAGCGAGCGCCCCCAGGGCGATCGTCCCCAGTACCGTGCAAACAGCGACCGTCCGCAGCGCGACGGCGATCGTCCTCCGTACCGCGGCAACAACGAGCGTCCGCAGAGTGGCGAGCGTGCCCCTTACCGTGGCAATTCCGATCGTCCGCAGCGTGATGGTGAGCGTCCCCCCTACCGCGGGAACTCCGACCGTCCCCAGGGCGACCGTGCTCCGTACCGTGGCAACTCCGATCGTCCGCAGTCCGGTGAGCGCGCGCCCTACCGCGGCAACACTGAGCGCCCGCAGCGTGATGGTGAGCGTCCTCCGTACCGCGGTAATTCCGAGCGTCCGCAGTCGGGCGAGCGTGCCCCGTACCGCGGCAATTCCGAGCGCCCCCAGGGCGACCGTGCTCCGTACCGTGGCAACTCCGAGCGTCCGCAGTCCGGTGAGCGCGCGCCCTACCGCGGCAACACTGAGCGCCCGCAGCGTGATGGTGAGCGTCCTCCGTA
>NZ_JASJVF010000502.1:0-1031 GCF_035019805.1 Cryobacterium sp. 10I1 | reverse complement strand
CCCGGCCATGGTCAGGCCGGCCCCGATCATCCAGCGGGAGGTGCGTCGTTGCATTTTCTTCTCCTAAAGTCGCGCCGCAGTGCGCGTTTGCTTGTGTGAGAACGACGATAGCCGGTTTTATTTGATCGATCAAACTTTTTCTTTGATCGATCTAATTCTGGGATCGATCCGACGCGCTAGTCTGGTTTTATCGTTCCAGCCACGGGGCCTCGTGCCCGGGGCGCGAGGAGCACCGGCAGGGAGAGATCATGGGAGAATTCCCCACCGTCACGGACGTGGCGCGCGTAGCCGGGGTGTCCCGCCAGACGGTGTCCAACGTGATGAACACGCCCGGAATCGTGAAGGCCGATACCCGCGCCAGGGTCGAGGCGGCCATCAGCGCCCTCGGCTACCGTCCGCACGCCTCGGCGAGACGGCTGCGCACCCGGCGCAGCTCGACGATCGGCATCCGCCTCGACCCGATGATCGACGGCATCTCCGGCTCGGTACTCGACCGGTTCCTGCATGCCCTGACCGAGCAGGCCGATGCCAGGGGCCTGCGTGTGCTCCTGTTCACCGCCACGAGCCCCGAGGACGAGATCAGTCAGTTCCGGCGCCTGAACGACGGGGCGGATGTCGACGGTTTCGTCCTGACCTCGACGACCGCCGATGACCCGCGCACCGAGTGGCTGCTCGAGCAGGGCATCGCCTTCGTCACCTTCGGCCGGCCCTGGCGGAGCGACGACTTCACCGCGCCGCGCCACCCCTGGGTCGACGTGGATGGTTACTCTGGCCTGCACGCGGCGACCCGCGCGCAGCAGGACGCCGGTGCGACCCGCATCGCCTACATCGGCTGGCCGAGCCCGTCCGGCACAGGCGACGACCGTCGGCGCGGCTGGCACGACGCCATGCTCGAGCGGGGCGACGTCTCCGCGGAGGACCTCGCCCGCCTCGAGGTGGTCACGGCCGACGGAGTCGACCAGGGCGCGGCGGCCATGCAGCAGCTCGCCCGCACGGCCGGCGGCATCGACGCGGTGCTGTGTGCGAGCGAC
>NZ_JASJVF010000501.1:0-1043 GCF_035019805.1 Cryobacterium sp. 10I1 | reverse complement strand
GGGCAGGCGGAACCGACGAATCACCCGCTTTCGCGGACGGACTTCGGGGCTAGACGGGGCTTTGCTGGTGCAGGGCCACGCACCAGCCGCCGTTCTGGAACACGTAGGTGGTCGCGGCGGACGTCTCGACGGTTTCGTCGCCGCGGCGGGTGACGAGCCGGTAGACGAGGATGCCCGCGCGATCGTTGATCCGGATCACGGCGGGGTCGTGCAGCTCGTAGCTGTCGAGCGGCGCGAGGGCCTCGAAGAACGCGGCCACCGCGTCCCTGGCGACCACGTTCCCCGGGAGCACCAACAGGGCATCGCGCGTCATTGTGCGCCAGTAGTAGTCCCCGGCGCGGCGGGCAAGGATCGCGTCCCAGCCCTCGTGCTCTTCGTGCAGCAGGCGGGCGGGCAGATCGTCAGTGATCGCAGTCATACTGCAACGCTAGCCCCTATTCGGCACGCTGGGCGCGGCGTCGGCGACTCGTGAGGACGAGCGCGGCACCGAGCAGGAGAGCGAGGAGGGCGAGCAGGGCGAGGAGCTCAACCGGAAGGTCGATTCCGGTGTGCGCGAGGGCCTTCAGAACGGTCGCGGAGTCGCTCGCCTGGGCCGCCGGGGCGGCCGGGTCGGCGTAGAGGCTGTGCGCGGTGACCGTGTTGACCACGGTCGGGAACGCAGTGGCCAGCACGGACACCGTGATCGTGACCGTGCGGGTCGCCCCGACGGCCAGCGCGCCGGCGAAGGTGCACGTGACCAGCGCCGCGTCGGACCCAGCGGCGCAGGTCACGGCGTCGCCGTGGCCGGAGACGTAGCTGAGCCCGGCCGGGAGCACGTCGACCACGGTGAATCCACCCGGGTCTGCCGTGGCTCCGGTGTTCGTGACCGCGACGAGGTAGTCCAGGTTCGATCCGATGATGGCCTGCCCGGTGTGGTGCTTCGTCACGGCGAGACTCACCAGCGGGGCGACGACGAGTGGATCGGTCGCCGAGTTGTTTGCCGGGTCCGGGTCGGGGGTGACCGCGGTGACGGCGGCGGCGTTCGTGACCGTCGGGGTCCGGGT
>NZ_JASJVF010000500.1:0-1055 GCF_035019805.1 Cryobacterium sp. 10I1 | reverse complement strand
CCTTAAACCCGTGGTTTAAGGGCCAAAAACGTACTCTCGCGAGGGAGGGAGACGGGTGCAAGGCAGGGCAGGGCGGGTCAGGCGGAGTCGCGCCAGACGATCGGGGTGGTGAGCAGGATGCCGTTCACGTAGTCCGAGGCGGCGGAGGCGAGGAAGACCGTCGCTCCGGTGAGGTCGGCTGGGGTACCCCAGCGGGCGGCGGGGATCCGCTCGAGGATGGCCCCGGACCGGCCGGCGTCGTCCTGGAGGGCCTGTGTGTTGTCTGTTGCGAAATACCCGGGGGCGATGGCGTTGACGTTGACGCCGAGCGGCGCCCACTCGTTGGAGAGCGCCTTGGTGAGTCCGGCGATCGCAGACTTCGAAGCCGTGTACCCGGGCACGTTGAGCCCGCCCTGGAAGCTCAGCAGTGAGGCGGTGAAGATGATCTTGCCGTGGCCCTGCGCGATCATGGTGCGGCCGATCTCCCGGCTGAGCACGAACTGGCTCGAGAGGTTGACGGCGATCACGCGGTCCCACATCTCGTCCGAGTGTTCGGCGGCGGGGGCGCGCGCGATCGTGCCCGCGTTGTTGACGAGCACGTCGATCGGGCCGAGCGCGGTGATCTCGGCGGCGAGCGCGGCGACGGCGTCCCGGTCGGCGAAGTCGGCGTGCAGTGCGGTGAACCGGCGGCCGAGTGCGGTGACCGCGGTCTCGATCGCGCTGCGGCGCTCGGGCATTCTCGACGAAACGCCGACGATGTCCGCGCCGGCCTCGGCGAGTGCGACGGCCATGGCGAAGCCGATGCCGCGGCTCGCGCCGGTGACGACGGCGGTCTTGCCGCTGAGGTCGAAGAGGTTCAGAACACTCATGAGTGATTTCCTAACGTTGTGGTCGCGAATGCGCTTCCCTGGTAGCCGAGGGCCTGGGAGATGGCCGCCGCGGCCTTCAGTAGGGGGCCGGACATCGCCTCGATCTGCTCGTCGCTGTGCTCGATCGACAGCGTGGACACGCTGAGCCCGTAGCGGACGGTTCCGGTGTGGTCGAAGAGGGGCGCCGCGATGCAGGCGATTCCGGGC
>NZ_JASJVF010000499.1:0-1059 GCF_035019805.1 Cryobacterium sp. 10I1 | reverse complement strand
GCGCGACGGTGCAACTCGTCGCGATCGGTTCGCTCGGCCAGCTCGTGCTCACCGCCGTGAGTGTCGACGACACGGCGGAATTCCGGCTTCCGGTCGCCCTGACCCGCAGCGCAGGGTCCGTCACCCTCGTGGCGAGTTCCGGTGGAACGGTCGTGCGGGGTGCCACCGAGCTCACCCCCGGGGCCGCGGTCGGCCCGATACAGGCCGTCGTCGGCGCTCGCTCCATCGTGGCCGACGCCGCAGACCTGTCCATGGTCGTCACGATCCCTGTCGACGCCTGGGGTAATTCCATCGCAGAGGGTTCACCGGTGCTGGTCTCCCGCGAGAACCCCGTCGGAGTGCGGAGTTCGAGCGGAGCGGTCGTGTCGCACCTGCTCGCCTTCCAGGAACTCGTCTCGGGCACCCTGGCCGGTCGTGGCCAGGTCTGGGTCGCTTCCGGTCCCGTGACCGGACCGAGCGTCAGCCTCGACGAAGTCGCCGGGCCACCGCTCCCCTTCTCACTCGAGCCCGTCGAGCCCGTGTTGGCCGCCAACGCGGGGGCCGACGGCCAGACGCTCGTCCCGATCCGGACTTCCGTGCTGCGGGATCGCTTCGGCAATGTCGAGCCGGACGGCACCCAGGTCACGGTGGAATGGACGGGCCCTGAAGGCGCGGGGCGCACGACCGCGGCCACGATCTCCGGCGTCGCCCAGCTCTCGCTGCAGGCGCCGGGAACGCCGGGCGCGTTCCAGATCACCGGGCTCTGTCGCGGTGTGCACTCGGCGAGCGCCCTCACACTGCCGTTCGCGGCCACCGTCGGTACTGTCGACCTGAACGCACGCCTGGTCGACGCCGGCGTCTTCGTGAGTATCGGCCCGGTCAACCGCTTCGGCGGCACATTCGTGCCGGATGGAACGACGGCCCGCGTCTCCGTGGTCGACGCCATCGGCGAGGCCGGCTCCGCAAGCGCCGGGCTCGTGAACGGCGTGCTCGACATCCTCGTCGCGACCAGGCCGCTCGTCAGTCCGGTCACGGTCACCGTCTCGGTGCTCGGCGCAGAAAACGTGGAGACGCTCCGAT
>NZ_JASJVF010000498.1:0-1064 GCF_035019805.1 Cryobacterium sp. 10I1 | reverse complement strand
TTGTTGATCGAAAGTCCTGCACCTGCTCCATCCCCAGATCCTCGCACAAAGCGCACGATTTAGAACCAACCGCCGGTATGTTGTGGATGTCCCCTACTGGAATTCTGTCGCTAGCCTCGCCAATGCGTAGGTCACGGGTTCGCCCACGCCTCCCCAAAGACCAGGATGAAGAACTCTCGTAGAGCATTGGACATGCTGCCGCTCATATCCGCTGAAGCGGGGCGCGCAGAAATCATGAGGGAGCCAACGGTGGGATACTTCACACCTCCAACATGAAATGGGAGCACCGACATAATGAGCGCAGACTTCGACTACACCCAACACCCGAGAGCCGCCGAACGTGCCGCCCAAGGGCCGCCGACCGTGCGCTCAGTTCTCTCGAAGTTGCGCGCTGATTCCGGCCGGGTGAACGGCATCAATCAAAAAATCGGCTTGGGCATCACGAAGAGCGTCGGAACAATGTGGGCGGCCTACGCATTCGCCGCCATCAGCCTTGTCAGCCTGCCGGCCGCCATTCAAAGCCACGACTCCATCGTTATCATCGCCTGGGTCGCCCAGACGTTCCTCCAATTGGTGCTCCTCCCGATCATCATTGTGGGCCAGAACATCCAGGCTGCAGCCTCCGACGCACGAGCCGCCGCCACCTATGAAGATGCGGGCGCGATCCTCGAAGAAGCGAAACAAATACAATTGCACCTCGCCTCACAGGACGCCGCCATAGGTGCCCTCCTCGACAAGGTCAAGTCCCTGGAAAACCAGACCCCCTGATCGGTGGCTCACCTAAGGATTGGATGATTGGCAAACACCCTTCCAAGCCGACGGACGGCAACGCGGTCCCATCGACGCCGGCCACTCGCGGTTGTGGCTTCCTCACGCTCTGACAACGTCGGCCTGCAGTACGAGACCGTCGACCTCACCCACGACCAAGCCGCCGCCGACCTGGTCACACAACTCGGCTACCGATCCGCACCCGTCGTCATCGTTGGCTGAACCGTCCCGGTTTTCCTGCCGCTTTCTTTCTGGTGAAAGGATTCGGATATGCCCAAGAAACACCCAACAGAGGT
>NZ_JASJVF010000497.1:0-1066 GCF_035019805.1 Cryobacterium sp. 10I1 | reverse complement strand
GAGCACATCATCATCGAGTCGCTCTGGGAGCGCATCCGCCTCCTCGCCGAGGTCCTCACCGTCATCCACCTGCCGCGCTGAGCAGTCTCGCCCGTCGCGGGTCGACGCGGCGGCCGATCGATCCTCTTTCGCGTGGTTCGGAGCGATGTCATACTCGCCTCGAACGGGGGTGCCGGAAACCGGCCGGATGAGGGGGCCAGCGGCGTTCGCGTCGGATTGCGGGTGACTCGATGAGTAAGTGGACGGCAATCGCGGTCCTCGGCAGTGCGCAGTTCGTCATGGTGCTCGACAGCACCGTCATGAACGTGTCGATCTCGACGGTTGTCACAGACCTGGACACCACGGTCGCGGCCATGCAGAGCGCGATCACGTTCTACACCCTCACGATGGCGGCGGTCATGCTGCTCGGCGCAAAGCTCGGCGACATCTGGAGCCGGCGGCGCGCGTTCGTGATCGGTGCGGTCGTCTACTCGTGCGGTTCCCTGTTGACGGCACTGAGCCCGAATTTCGCGGTGCTCTTCCTCGGCTGGTCGGTCATCGAAGGACTCGGCGCCGTGCTGGTGATCCCGGCCATCGCAGCTCTCGTCGCGGAGAACTACCGGGACAGGGACCGCGTGACCGCGTACGCGATCATCGGCGCCGTGTCCGGGGCCGCGGTCGCGGCCGGCCCCCTGATCGGAGGCTACGTCACGACCTACCTGAACTGGCGCTACGTCTTCGTGTCCGAGGTCGTGATCATGATCGGCGTCGTCCTCACGGCGCGCCTCATCTCCGACAGCAGCAGGCCGAGCAGCACCCGAATCGACGTCCCGAGCGTCCTGCTCTCGGCGGCGGGCCTCGTCCTCGTCGTGTACGGGATGTTGCAGAGCAAGACCTGGGGGTGGATCCTCCCGAAACAGGCTCCCGAGATCAACGGGACCCCGATCGAGCCCCTGGGCCTGTCCCTCGTGCCCTACCTGATCCTGCTGGGCGTCTTCCTCCTCTGGCTGTTCACCGGTCGCCAACGGCGACTGGGCGAGACGGGCCGCGCCCCGCTCCTCGACGTCGGGATGTTCTCGATCACGCA
>NZ_JASJVF010000496.1:0-1104 GCF_035019805.1 Cryobacterium sp. 10I1 | reverse complement strand
GGGCTAGGGTGACTGCACGATGGATCTCCTCGGTGCCTTCTTCGAGGCCGGCGACTACTCGATAGCGCGGCAGGTCCTGCAGCGCGGAGTAGCTGCGATCTTCCTCGTGGCGTTCCTGTCCACCGCCAACCAGTTCCCGGCGCTGCTCGGGGATCACGGCCTGCTGCCGGTGCGCGACTGGGTGTCCCGCGTGCGGTTTCGCGACGCGCCGAGCCTCTTCCACTGGCGTTACTCCGACCGGATGCTGCGGGTGCTGGCCTGGGGCGGCGTCCTGCTGGCCGCAACCCTCGTCGCCGGCCTGCCGCAACTCGGCCCGCCCTGGCTTCCGATGCTCGCCTTCCTGCTGCTCTGGGCCGGGTACCTGTCGATCGTCAACGTGGGGCAGACCTTCTACTCCTTCGGCTGGGAGAGCCTGCTGCTCGAGGCCGGGTTCGTCGTCGCCTTCCTCGGGTCGAACGAGGTGGCCCCGCCGCTCACGATCATTGTCTTCGTGCGCTGGCTGGTCTTCCGGCTGGAATTCGGCGCCGGAATGATCAAGATGCGCGGCGGCCCGGAATGGCGGGACCTGACCGCGATGTTCTACCATCACGAGACGCAGCCGATGCCGAATCCCGTGAGCACCTTCGTGCACCGGCTGCCGGCCTGGTTCCACCGCGGCGAGGTGCTCGGCAATCATGTCGCGCAACTCGTGGTGCCGTTCTTCCTCTTCGCACCCCAGCCCGTTGCATCCGTCGCCGCCGCCGTGCTCGCCCTGACCCAGCTGTGGCTCGTGGTCACCGGAAACTTCGCCTGGCTGAACTGGATCACGATCGTGCTCGTCTTCGCCGCGGTCGACGACCGCGCATTCCGGACGGTCTTCCCGTTCCTCCCCGGCGCCGCAGGCGAGCCCTCGACAGCCCTCCCCGCCTCCCCGCCGTGGTTCGTCGTGCTCGTGCTCGCGGTCACCCTCCTGCTCGTGGTGCTGAGCTTCTGGCCGGCCCGCAACCTGGTCGCGCGCAGGCAGCTGATGAACGCGAGCTTCAACCGGTATCACCTCGTGAACGCCTACGGGGCATTCGGCACCGTGACGAAGGAGCGCTATGAGATCGTCGTCGAGGGCAGTTC
>NZ_JASJVF010000495.1:0-1109 GCF_035019805.1 Cryobacterium sp. 10I1 | reverse complement strand
CGTTAGTTCGTTGTAGAAGTCTGCTGAGGGATTCGAGGATCTGTTCGGCGGGCTTGGTCCAGATGAATGACTTCGGGTTCTCGTTCCAACCCTTGACCCATTTGCGGATGTCGGATTCGAGGGCTTGAAGGTTTTGCCGAGGCGTCCCGGACACACGCGGGCCCGGTGGTTGAACGTTGTCTGGCGGCATCACATGGCTACGGTTCAGCTATTCAGCTGACTCGAGCCATGTGTCTACGGCGTCTCGTGCGGCGGCGGGCCGTTCATGGAACAGGAAGTGGCCGGCGCCCTCGATGATGGTGAATGTGGCTGCGGGCATTGCGGCGGTTGTCTCTGCGGCGGCGGCGAGGGGGATGAGGCGATCTGCAGCCCCATGGATGATCGCCGTGGGACACGTTATCGACGGCAGCATCGAGCGGAGGTCAGAGCGCTGAACGACAGCACGCTGTTGGCGCAGGAAGGCGCCCGGGCCAACTGGCGCTGTCATGGCCCGCCATGTGGCCAGCAGCGCCTGGTCAGACTCGTTGTTGGCTGCGACGACGCCGGGGAAGGCGGCGTCGACGAGGGCGTCGAAATGCCCGTCCTCGACGAGTGCGGATTGGCTGGACCGCGCCTTGACCTGCTCTGTGGTGTCGGCTCGGGCGGACGTGCTGACGAGGGCGAGGGCGGTGACTCGGTCGGGTGCTTGCCGGACGACTTCCAAGGCGACGTACCCTCCCATGCTGGTACCAAGAATGGCGAATTCTCCGGCGTTCTCGCGGAGAATCCGTTCAGCCATTGCCGCGATCGTGTCGTCATGGCGGGTATCGGCAATGGTGACCTGACCGTGGGACCAGACAGTGTCGATCACCGGCGCGTAAGCGAGGGGGGAGCAGAGCAGCGGCGGAACCAGGACGATCTTCATGAATCCATTCTCACCAGACCCACCGACAGTCAAGTCGAACGCCACCTCGTAACGTCCAGTTGGATGAGGCAAGCGTGAGTTCATTTGGCTTGTTCTGCCTGGATGGTTGAGGTTGGTGCGTCGATCCAGGCCGCGGCTGGGGAGGCGAGGAACTTTGGCTCGCCTCTGGTGCTGAAACGCTCGCGGTTCCCCTTACGGGTCAGTG
>NZ_JASJVF010000494.1:0-1173 GCF_035019805.1 Cryobacterium sp. 10I1 | reverse complement strand
GCGATCTGCGCGAGCGCCATCGTCGTGATGGCGTTGTTGATCCTGCCGATCTGGGGCCTGATGGTGATCGGCCTCGTGGAACCCGAAGCTCAACGGGGTGAGGCGCGGGGCTGCCGGGGAATCCACGATGTAGGTGACGACGACATCGGCCCCCCGGTAGACGGCGAAGTACGCGGCCGCCTGGGCGTTGCGGTGCAGGCGGGCGATCTCGGTGCGCACCTCGGCGGGCACGCCGATCTGGCGATGCAGCGAGACGCCGAGCTGATGCAGCTTGTAGCCGAGTTCGAACTTGCGCTCCCGGCGGATGTGCACGAGGTAATCGCTCTGTACGAGCGTCTGCATGAGCCGGTACACGGTCGGCAGCGGATAGCCGAGGCTCGCGGAGACCTCCTTCGCCGTGGCCCCGCCACGTTCGGCGACGATCTCGAGGATCGCGAGCGTCTTCAGGATCGAGGCGACCCCGCTCGGGGCGGGCGGTGCCGGCAGTGCCGTGACGTTGGACGTCAGTGGCGGCTGGGCGAGCGTCCGGGGCGACGGCGGCTGGGACAGGGGAAGAGCATCCGTGGTCTTCATGCGGCCATTGTCGGTCGGGCCCGGCCCCGGCACAATCGTCCGGCGCCTGAGAAGATCCCGGGTTCGGCGCGTGAGGCAGCTTCTCACATGGTGACAGGGCCCCTGACCGGGCCGGCACCGGCGAATTTAGGCTGGCGGCATCCGCATCGCTTGAAGAAGGAGATCGTCATGGCCGCCTCCAGCGCCATTCGCACCATCATCAGCCCCGGCCGCTACGTCCAGGGGAAGGGGGCGCTCTCCCGGCTCGGCGAATTCCTCGCGCCGCTCGGGAAGACCCCGCTCCTCGTCTCCGACGACGTGGTCTGGGGGATCCTCGGGCAGCGCGCCACGGACTCGCTGCGCGCCGCCCAGCTGCCCGTCACCCGGGAACGTTTCGGCGGCATCCCCACGGCCGCGGAGGTCATCCGCCTCGTCGGCGTGATCGACAGGACCGGCGCCGACGTCATCGTCGCCCTCGGCGGCGGCAGCACCATGGACGCCGTGAAGGCGGCCGGGTTCCTCGCCGGGATCCGCTGGGTCACGGTGCCCTCCGTCGCATCAACGGATGCCCCCACCTCGGCCCTTTCCGTGATCTACACCGCAGACGGCGCGTTCGAGGAG
>NZ_JASJVF010000493.1:0-1188 GCF_035019805.1 Cryobacterium sp. 10I1 | reverse complement strand
GACGTCAAGCGCGTGCACCTCGAACTCGGCGGCAAGGCCCCGGTGATCGTGTTCGACGACGCCGACATCGACGCCGCGGAGCCGGGTGTGCAGGAGCGTCTCGTCCGGGGCATCCGCCTGGATCACGAAACTGCCGCCACCGCGGCCGCGACGGGTCTCGACGAGGCCGGTCTCGCGCAGGATCACGAGGCCCTCGCGGACTGTGATCAGGGCGACACCGAAACGGCGGGCGAGCTCCTGCTCGCTCGGCAGGCGTTCGCCCGACGTGAGGACGCCGAGGATGATGGCATCGGTCAGGCGACGGGCAACCTGCTCGGCGCGGCCGGCCTCGATGAGCTGGGCGAAGATCGCCTCCCGGGCGCCGGGTCGCAGCTGTGCCTCCATAGACTTCAATGTAGCCGACGGTGGCATGCTGGGAACTGTCGGACGGGTGCCGGAACCGAAAACATTCGGTATAGGATCACAACTGCGTCCCGTCGGTGTTGCCGGCCGGACGCGTCGATGGGGACCGAGGTGAGCTGATGCCGCACGAACCGTCGGCCCGCGCACCCCGGCTGAGGGTCGCCGATTTCTCGCGCGTGCTCGCCGGGCCGTATGCCACGATGATGCTCGCCGACTTCGGCGCCGACGTGATCAAGATCGAGAGCCCGGCCGGGGACGACACCCGGCAGTGGTTGCCGCCCACGGATGCCCAGGGCGCGTCCACCTACTTCGGTGCGGTCAACCGCAACAAGCGTTCGGTCGTCTGCGACCTCGGCACCGTCGAGGGACGGGCGGCGGCCTGGCGCCTCGCGACCACGGCGGATGTCGTGGTCGAGAACTTCCGGCCCGGCGTGATGGAGCGGTTCGGCCTCGGCTACGAGGCCGTGCGCGCCGCGAACCCCGGCGTCGTCTACTGCTCGATCACGGGCTTCGGTGCCGGTGCCGGTGCCCGGCTCCCCGGCTACGACCTCCTCGTGCAGGCCGTCGGTGGGCTGATGAGCGTGACCGGCCCGGTCGAGGGGGAGCCGAGCAAAGTCGGCGTCGCCCTCGTGGACGTGCTCGCCGGACTCAACGCGCTCAGCGGCATCCTGCTCGCGCTCCGCGAACGCGATTCCCGGGGCGATGCCGGCGCGGCCGCCGATCGCGTCGAGCGCCTCCCGCACGCTCGTGCCTCTCGGGTCGGTCGTCGCCAGGGCGACCTCGAGG
>NZ_JASJVF010000492.1:0-1194 GCF_035019805.1 Cryobacterium sp. 10I1 | reverse complement strand
GCGGATGCCGCGGCACCGAGCAGCGCCCCGACGACGGTTCCGAGGCTGAAGCAGGCGTGCATCAGCGGCATCAACGTCTTGCGAATCGCCCGTTCGGCCGCAGCGCCCTCGACGTTCATCATCACGTCGAGAGAACCCATCCCGAGGCCGACGGCGGCAAGGCCCGCGAAGACGACCGGGGCGGATCCGAGCAGGGTCGCGCCGGCGCCGACCACGACCAGTCCGATCGAGGACGTCGCGACGCTGATCGTCATGGCCCGGGGGGCGCCGAAACGGGCGAGGAGCCGCACCGCGACGACCAGGCCGAGCACAGAGCCTGCCGAGAGGCCGAAGATGAGCACGCCGACGAGTGCGGTGTCGAGCCGCAGGCTGTCGCGAACCGCGGGGATGCGTGCGACCCAGCTGGCGAGGCCGAGTCCGCTGATGAAGAAGACCGCGAAGACGGCGTTGCGCCAGGCGAGGGTGCCGGGGCCGTTCGGTGATCCGGGGCTCGGAGCGGACGCATCCGTCGGTTCGGAGGGCGCGGTCATGGTCGTTTCCTTAACAGGCTCGGTCGGGGGGTATCCCGTCAACGCTATCCGATCTCCGGCGACGTACGATGGGGCTGGAGTCGAGCGCAGCGGGGCGCGAGGGGGGAATCGTGGCAGGACGCACCACCTCACCGGGGCAGACGGTGACCTCGCGCGTGCTCAGCATCCTGGCCGTCTTCGAGTCCAGCCCCTCCGCGCGGACCCTCTCCGAGATCTGCACCGAGAGCGGCCTTCCCCAGAGCACCGTGCACCGCCTGCTCGGCGAGCTGGAGGAATGGGGCGCCGTGCAGCGGGATGCCCGCGGCCGGTACCAGATCGGCCTCCGGCTCTGGGAACTCGGCCAGCATGCCGGACGGCAGCTGCGCGACGTCGTGCGCCCGTACCTGCAGGACCTGTTCGGCCTCACGCAGGAGACCGCCCACTTCGCCATCCGCGACGGCGCGGACGTGCTCTACATCGACCGGGTCTACGGGAGCAGGAGAGTCCCGCAGGCCTCCCGGGTGGGCGGGCGGCTGCCGATGCACGCGACCGCTGTCGGCCGGGCGATCCTCGCCTTCGAGGCGGGCTGGGTGCGTGACGCCGTGCTCGGCGCGGCGCTCGTGCAGCGCACCCCGTTCACCAAGGCCGACCCGGAGCAGCTCCGCCGGGAACTCGACAAGGTACG
>NZ_JASJVF010000491.1:0-1197 GCF_035019805.1 Cryobacterium sp. 10I1 | reverse complement strand
TCGACGGGGTGACGCCCGCACTGATCGAGCCCGTGCTCAGCATCGGATTCGACGGCTTCGGCGCGACACCCGTCCTCTCGGCCGAGGTCACCGTTCCGGACGGCGACCCGATGGGCACCGTACAGTTCCTCGACGGCGCCGTCCCCCTCGGCGCCCGGGTCGCCCTGGCCCTCGCGCCCGGCGACCCGCACGTCGCCCGCGCCTCCCTGAGCGGCATGGCTCCGCTCGATCCGGGCTCGCATCCGCTCAGCTTCAGCTTCGAACCGGCCGGCACCGCCGTCGCCGCCGGCACCTCGAACGTGCGCATCTGGTCGTTCCTCGCCGACACCGAGGTCACCATCAGCACGGATGCCGCCGCCGCGGTGAACGGACCGGCGACCGTGACCGTGACGGTCGCCCCGACCTACGCCACGTCGATGAAGCCGGACGGAACCGTCGACCTCACCATCGACGGGACCACCGAGACCCTCACCCTCGTGGACGGCTCGGCGGAGAAGCAGGTCACCCTCCTTTCCGATCCGTACATCACCGCCGACTACGCGGGATCCGCCCTGTTCAAGCCCAGCTCCGGCCACTACCAGGTCGGCGCGGTCATCGTCCCTGACCCGACCCAGATCGTCGCCACCGTCTACAACCCGCCGTTCACCCTCGGTACGGTGATCAACGCCTCCGCCGTCGTGACGGCGCCGAACGCCGACTACGGCACCGTGGTGAAGGGGACGATCCAGGTCTGGGCGGGCCAGACCCTGCTCACCGAGTCGTCCAAGCTGACCCAGACGCTCAGCATCCCCACGACCGCCCTCCACGCGGGAAGCACCGACCTGCGCTTCGCCTTCGTTCCAGCCACCGGATTCGAGGCCTCCGAGACCACGTCGACGATCACCATCGCCCCGGCCCGAACGAGCGTCTCCGCCGCCCTGCAGCCGGCCTCCTCACCGACACTGGTGCCGCGCGGAAGCGCCCACGCGATGACCGTCGACGTCACCTCGGATCTGGACGGACCGCGCACGGTCGAGGTGCGCAACACCCGCACCTCCGCCCTCGTGGCCACCGGCAGCGTCACCGTCACCGACCAGCACGGCACCGGGCAGGGTCGTCTCGCCGGCGGTTGCCGTCGTCGTGGCGACGAGGGTGACGGGGGTGCCGATCTCCACCGTGTCGACCGTCGCGGCGCCCGCCGAGATGGTGAGCGTGGTG
>NZ_JASJVF010000490.1:0-1199 GCF_035019805.1 Cryobacterium sp. 10I1 | reverse complement strand
CGGTGAGCGGGTCGCCGGGAACCGTCACGGTCACGGTTCCATCCAGTACCGAGGCGGTCACGAACCGGGAGCGTTCGGTCGGCCCGGCGAGGTAGCTGAAGCCGGCCTGCGCGCCGGGGCCGGCGTCGAGCCAGATCGCGTGGGCACTGTCCCGGTAGAGCGCGTCGAAGGCATCCGCCGGGTCCCACCAGCCGTCGAGGTCCCAGCGTTCGACGTCGCCCCTGCCGGGACTGCGACGAGGACGGGCTGATGCGGACACGCCCCCAGCCTAGGGCGCTCGCCGGACCGGACCGGCAGATTCAGACGGGCGGGCCCGGGAGTGCCGGACGGGCTCGGACGGGCAGGGTCAGGCGGGAAGGGTCACCCGGGCGGTGATGAGCTCATCGGGCACCGGGGTGTGCGAGATGAGCAGGACGGCCCTGCCGTCCTCTGCCGCCGTCGCGAGGATGTCCCGAACGAGACGGTCGCCCTGCGCCTCGTCCACGTTCGCGGTGGGTTCGTCGACGACGAGCACGGGGAAGTCCGCCAGGAGCGCCCTGGCGAGGGCGATCCGCTGGGCCTGGCCGCCGGAGACGAGGGCACCGCGTTCGCCGACCCTCGCGTCCAGTCCTCCGCGCTGTGCGGTCCAGTCGCCGAGGCCGACCCGGTCGAGCACGGCGAGCAGGTCGTCGTCGCTCGCGGTTTCCCTGGCGAACAGCAGGTTCTGGCGGATGCTGTCGTCGAAGAGCCAGGGTTGTTGCTCGCACAGTCCGACGACGCGGCGCACGGCGGAGGGTGCGAGCGTGTTCGCCTCGACCCCGTCGAGCGTGTACGAACCGGTGTAGTCGAGGAAACGGACGAGCACCTGCGCGAGCGTGGTCTTGCCGGCGCCGCTCTGGC
Source organism: Cryobacterium sp. 10I1 (assembly GCF_035019805.1). Taxonomy (NCBI): domain Bacteria; kingdom Bacillati; phylum Actinomycetota; class Actinomycetes; order Micrococcales; family Microbacteriaceae; genus Cryobacterium; species Cryobacterium sp. 10I1. The sequence continues at coordinate 320 of NZ_JASJVF010000490.1, read as the reverse complement.
CGGCGAGGTGGACGCGTTCACCGGGGCCGAGGCGGAGGGTCACGCCGGAGACGCCGGGCTCCGTGGCGCCGGGCCAGGAAGCGCCGACCCCTCTCAGCAGCAGCACAGGCTGCGCGGACATGGCGGCGACGGCGTCCCGCCCGGAATCGGCGTCGCTCTCGATCGGGATCTCCCGCGGGACCGTGGTGGGTACGGCATCCGCAACACGTTGGGCGCTCGATCGCACCTGGCGCCAGGCGCCGAGGGCGGCCGAGAGATAGGCCTCAGGGTGCGGTTTGCTCTGGAGGACCATGTCACCGGCGACGATCGCATCGAATGCG
>NZ_JASJVF010000489.1:0-1201 GCF_035019805.1 Cryobacterium sp. 10I1 | reverse complement strand
GGGCGCCGGTCGCGGTGTTGTCCGCAGCGTGCGCCGCTCTTCCGACCCCGGAGGCCAAGCAGGCCGCCTGGGATTCCCTGATCGAGACGGACACCGCCCCGAATACGATCGTGCGCGTCACCGCGGCCGGGTTCCTGCGCGCGAACGACACGAGCCTGCTCGAGCCGTTCGTCGACACCTACTTCGCGATGCTGCAGCCGATCTGGGTCTCCCGCAGCTTCTCGATCGCGGAGAAGCTCATCATCGGCCTCTACCCGTCCCCGCTCGCCAACCAGGCGCTCGTCGAGGCGACCCGCACGTGGCTCGACGCCAACCCCGAGCCCGTCGCACTGCGTCGCCTCGTGATCGAGAGCCTCGCGGGAGTGGAACGTTCCCTCGCCGCCCAGGCGCGCGACGCCGAGTAGCCACAGGCGGCATCCGCCGGCCCGAACGGCCTCGCCCCTCAGGGGGCGGGGCCGTTTTCACGTTGGCGGGGCGCTCAGGGTTCGCCCGGTCGGCTCTCGGTAGACTCGAAAGCGCTATGAATTGGGACATTATCTGGGCTGAAATCGTCAAATACTTCACAACGACCCTCGGGCTACAGCTGCTGCAGGTGCTCGGAATCCTCATCGTCGCGTTCGCGGTGCACTGGATCCTGCAGTTCGTGATCCGCCGCGTGGTGATCCAGATTGTCACCGGCGTCAAGCGCACCCAGAAGGTTGAGGACACCCGGGCGCTCAACGTGTCCCCGGTCGCCGCCGTTCGCGTCGTGCAGCGCACCCGTACGCTCGGCTCCGTCCTGACCAACATCGTCAATGTGCTCGTCGTGATCATCGCCGGCCTGCTCATCCTGCAGGTGATGGCCCCGAGCATCCTGGGCTCGTTCGCCCTGCTGACGGCCGCGATCGGCGCCGGCCTCGGCTTCGGTGCCCAGAACATCGTCAAGGACATCCTGAACGGCCTGTTCATGGTCATGGAGGACCAGCTCGGCGTGGGCGACATCGTCGACACCGGGTTCGCCTCCGGCGTCGTGGAGACGGTCGGCATCCGCATCACCCAGATCCGCGACGTGAACGGCACGCTCTGGTTCGTGCGCAACGGCGAGATCCTCCGGGTCGGCAACATGTCGCAGGGCTGGGCCCGCGTCATCATCGACCTGCCCATCCCGTACAGCTCGGACGTCGAAGCCATCCAGTCCGAAATGCTGCGGGTCGCGACGGCG
>NZ_JASJVF010000488.1:0-1209 GCF_035019805.1 Cryobacterium sp. 10I1 | reverse complement strand
CCGTTGGCGCTCAGCACGGCCGCGACCGCGATGCCGTGCGCGGCCGCTATCCCGCTGATGGTGTCGCCCGTCACGATCGTGTAGCGCGTGAGTTCACTGGCAACCGGCGTGGGGGCAGGGGCCGCTGCCGGGGCGGCACCCTCGGCGAGGGTGAGTTGCTGGCCGGGGAAGATCTTCGTCGACCAGCTCAGCCCGTTGCTCGCGAGGACGGCAGCGGTCGAGAGCCCGAACCTGCTCGCGATGCCGCTCACGGTGTCGCCGGCGACGACCGTGTACTGGTTCGGTGCAGCCTCGGCCTGCACGCGTTGCGCAGGGGCGCTGGTCCCAGCGGATGCCGGCAGCTGCGCCGGGTTCTTGAGCGGCTTCCGGCTCAGGGAGGCTGCCTCGGCGGGCGACGCAAGATTGAGACCGATGGCGACCGTGCACGCCACGGCGAGCGGCAGGGCCGCGAAAATGCCGAGCGCGCGGGAACGGATGGCCGAGGACTTGCGGGGCCTGGCAGGGACGAGCTCGCCACTGGCCGGCGGTCGAACGATCCTGTTGGACTGTGCTGACATGACGCTCCATTCAGATTGGTCTGACACTCAGATGCTGTCGAGCCGAAAACCGCCGCCCGAGCTTGAGACTGGCTACAACCTTCACCGTGTCCACGAGCGTTAACTTGTCCACGACCTTCAACGTTTTCACACATGACTGCCGGAGTCAATCGGTATGACCCCCATCCGGGCCGCACGGAGCGCGCACCGGGGCATTCGGTGTTTGAAGTGGCCCGGGAATCATGGGAGGCTTGGAGGGTGACCGATTCGTTTTCAGATCAACCCTGGCTGACCATCCCCGACCTCGTTTCCCTGCTCGGGACCAGTCAAAGCCGGGTTCGCCAACTCATCGATGACAAGCAGCTCCTCGCGATCCGCCGGAACGGTGTGATCTCGGTGCCGGCCGCATTCGTCAAGGACGGTTCCCCGCTCCCTGAACTCCGCGGCACCCTGATCGTGCTCGCCGATGACGGCTTCACCGACGAGCAGGCCATGCAGTGGCTGCTCGAGGTCGACGACAGCCTCGGTGTCCCGCCGATCCAGGCACTTCTCGCCGGTCGTAAGGCCGAGGTCCGCCGCGTCGCCCAGGCGCTCGCCTAGGAGCGTGAGTCAGTAACGCCTATTCGGCTTTGATGCCAATGAATGCCTCCGATGTCGTCGGGTTGGGTTGGGG
>NZ_JASJVF010000487.1:0-1211 GCF_035019805.1 Cryobacterium sp. 10I1 | reverse complement strand
GTCACCTCGAGGGTGTCCCGGTCGGAGCGGCCGACGGCGTAGTCGGCAATGAGCACCCGGTTGTAGGCGTCGGCCGACTCCGCTCCGACCACGGTCAGGGTGGCGAGGCCGGCCCGCACGACCGGGAGCAGCTCCTCGACGAGGCGGGCCCCGACCGGGCCGTAGCCGACGAGGACGATCCGGCTCGGCGCCGGGGAAGCGGGAACGGCAACGGGAACGGCAGCGGGCGCGCTCCCGACGGGTGCTGCGGGGATCGGCTCAGGCATGGGCATCCGTTCGAATCGACGGGACGGAAACGGGACCGGCAGGCCCGGACCCCGGTGTCCGCACGAGCGCGCGCACCCGCACGGTCGTGCGCTTGAATTCCGGCATGCCCGAGACGGGGTCGGTGACCCCGAGGGTGAGCAGGTTCGCGCGCTGGGCACCGGGGAAATGGAACGGCAGGAACACGGTGTCCGTGCGGATGCCGCCGGTCACCTCGGCGACACAGGTCACGGTTCCCTGCATGTTGCCGACCTCGACCTCGCCACCGTCGACGAGACCGAGTCGGGCCGCGGTCGCCGGGTGCACCTGGAGCCTGGCCTGAGGCTGGGCCTGGTGCAGCTCGGGGACCCGGCGGGTCTGGGCCCCCGACTGGTAGTGCTCGAGGAGCCGGCCGGTGATGAGCGTGACCGTACCGTCCCGTTGGGCCGGCGCATCCGTCACCCTCGCGTGCACGGCGACGATGCGCGCGCGGCCGTCTGCGTGCGCAAAACGGTCGAGGAAGAGCCGCGGGGTTCCGGTCGACCCGACCGGGTACGGCCAGTATGCGGCCTCCCCCGTGTCGAGCAGCCCGTAGCTCAGTCCGGAATAGTCGGCCAGGCCGCCCGCGCTCGCGAGGCAGAGCTCGTCGAACACCTCGGCCGGGTCGGCGCTGAAGGTGCCGGCGGAGCCGAGCCGGCGCGCGAGTTCCTGGAAGATCCAGAGTTCGCTCCGCACCCCGTCCGGCGCGCCGATCGCGGTACGGCGGCGGATGACCCTGCCCTCGAGCGAGGTCATCGTGCCGTCCTCCTCCGCCCACTGGGTGACCGGCAGCACGACGTCGGCGAAGCGCGCGGTCTCGGAGAAGAAGAAGTCGCAGACCACGAGGAAATCGAGAGCCTCGAGGCCGGCACGCACCCGGTTGGAGTCCGGGGCGGACACGACGACGTTCGAGCCGTGCACGAGCAGGC
>NZ_JASJVF010000486.1:0-1213 GCF_035019805.1 Cryobacterium sp. 10I1 | reverse complement strand
CGTCGCCGGGGTTGGATTGCGGTCAAAGCACCGTCGTCGTCGCGATGAGGGTGCTTTGTGCGCAACTGGGCGGGGCGCTGCGGCAGCAGCTGGCGCAGGTAGCCGAGCAGGAAGTCGATGTTGAGGCTGCGCTCGTGGGCCTCGTCGATGATGATCGTGTCGTATTTGCGCAGCATCCGGTCGCGGTGCATCTCGTTCAGCAGGATGCCGTCGGTCATGAGCTTGATCCTGGTGTCCGGACCGACCTGGTCGGTGAACCGCACCTGGTAGCCGACGACCTGGCCGACCTCCTGGCCGAGTTCCTCGGCGATGCGCTCGGCGATCGTGCGAGCGGCGAGCCGCCGCGGCTGGGTGTGCCCGATGCTCGTGCGCCCGAGTTCGAGGCAGATCTTCGGGATCTGGGTGGTCTTGCCCGAGCCCGTCGCGCCCGCGATGATGACGACCTGGTTGTCGCGGATGGCGCGCGCGATATCCTCGCGGCGTTGGCTGACGGGGAGTTCGGGCGGGAAGGTGATGACAAGGGGAATCATGAGCATTCCATCGTAAGACTTCCGGGTGCCCGGTGCGCGCGGGCGGGTCCTCCCGGCCTGGCGCTTTAACCGGAGACTGTTACGCTCAAACTATGGTAGACGGACAGGGAATCGGCGACCGGCACGCGGCCCTCGCCTCGGATGCGCGCCGCCGGGTGCTGGAGTTGATCGCGGGTGCCCGCGAGCCCGTCGACGCCGCCGCCGTCGCCGCGAGCATCGGCCTGCACGTGACGACCGCGCGCTTCCATCTCGACCAGCTCGAGGGTGCCGGGCTGATCCGCCGTGCCGTCGACCGGACCGGGATCCGCGGGCGTCCGCGCATCCTCTTCACCGTGAATCCCGCGGTGCGCGAAGACGGTGTGCAGCGGCTGCTCAGCCATGCCCTCGTCGGCGCCCTCGCCGAGGACGACGACGGCGGCCGGGCACGGGCGATCCGCGCCGGCGAGCGCTGGTCGGCCGCCTTCGACCTCGAGGCGCGCGAGAGCGAACCGGGCACGGGGGCGGCCGGGGGAGCGAGCGACGTCGGGCCGCTCGTGCACATCCTCGACGGCCTCGGCTTCGACCCGATCGCCCAATCGCTTGAGGCGTCGCCCGGCCAGCCGGCGTCGCCGAGCGAGACGGATGCCCGCGACGGTATGGTCGTCGAGCTCCGGGCCTGTCCCTTCCGCGACGAAGCCAGGCAC
>NZ_JASJVF010000485.1:0-1224 GCF_035019805.1 Cryobacterium sp. 10I1 | reverse complement strand
GTGGACGATCCGCACGGGACAGGGCAACCCGTACTCGGTGTTCACGCCGTTCTGGCGGGCGTGCGTCGCCGGGCCGCCCCCGCGCGAGCCATACCCGGCGCCGGAATCGATCGACGACGGGTCGGGAACACTGCCCTCTGACCGGCTCGAGGACTGGGGCCTCCTGCCCACCCGCCCGGACTGGGCCGCCGGGCTCCGTGCCGCCTGGCAGCCGGGCGAGGCTTTCGCCGCCGAGGCGCTCGACACGTTCCTGCGTGAGTCGCTCGCGCGCTACGCAGACGAACGGGACGCCCCCGCCCAGGCCGCGACAAGCCGCCTGTCGCCGCGGCTTCGCTGGGGCGAAGTGAGCCCGTTCCAGGTCTGGCACGCCACCCAGCGGGTGCTCCGCGGGGCGGATGCCGCCACCGCGTCGAGCGCGCAGCGGTTCCTCACCGAACTCGGCTGGCGGGAGTTCAGCTATCACGTGCTCTTCCACGCGCCCGAGCTCGCGACCGAGAATCTCAAGCGCGAGTTCGACCGCTTCCCGTGGCCCCCGCTCGATGATCGCGTACTCGAGGCGTGGCAACAGGGCCGCACCGGCATTCCGCTCGTCGATGCCGGGATGCGCGAACTGTGGCAGACCGGGAGTATGCACAACCGGGTACGCATGGTCACCGCTTCATTCCTCACCAAGAATCTATTGGTGGACTGGCGCGTGGGCGAGCGCTGGTTCTGGGACACCCTCGTCGATGCCGACGGCGCGAGCAACCCGTTCGGCTGGCAGTGGGTCGCCGGATCGGGCGCGGACGCTGCACCCTACTTCCGGGTGTTCAACCCCGAACTGCAGGCGGCGCGGTTCGACCCGCACGGGGAGTACATCCGCGAGTACGTGCCCGAAATCGGCACGGATGCCTACCCCGCTCCGCTCGTCGACCTCGGCGAGACCCGGCGCGCGGCTCTGGCCGCCTACGAGTACGTCAAGGCCGCGAAGGCGCCCGCCCCGGTTCCCTCGGCCTGAGCCGCCGGGTCAGAGGGCGCGTTCGAGGACGAAGTCGTCCTCGTACCGGTCGCCGACCAGGAAGTGCTTGGTGCCGACCCGCGCGAAGCCGTGCTTCCCGTAGAAACGGATGGCCCGGGCATTCTCCTGGTTCACCCCGAGCCAGGCGCCCCGCGCGCCGCGATCCCGCGCGGCGTCGAGTGTCGCCGTCATGAGCGCTGCGGCCACTCCGCGCCCGTGGCTTTCGG
>NZ_JASJVF010000484.1:0-1237 GCF_035019805.1 Cryobacterium sp. 10I1 | reverse complement strand
GGCCATTCCCTCCCGTCTACTTCCGATTTCACCCTAGGGGAAACCCCCAGATGTTGTATACAACTTTTCTTTAAGGTCAGGTGATTCCCGGCCAGGCGCGCAGAGGTCGAGTGGTCTGGCGGCGGTCGTGATCGCGACCGATTCAGGTGCCGAGGTTCACGCCGCGGAGGGCCAGGAACGGGACGGCGTCGACGGCGGTCCCGTCGATCCTGACCTCGAAGTGCAGGTGGCAGCCGGTCGAGGCGCCCGTGCTCCCGACCCCGGCGATCACCTGGCCGGCAACGACGTGCTCACCGACGCTGACCAGGGTCTCCCCCGGAGCGATGTGCGCATAGCCGGTCGAGATGCCATTCCCGTGGTCGATCAGGATCCAGTTGCCGTAGGTGCCCAGTACGCCGGCGGCCTCGACGACTCCGTCGGTCGCCGCATAGATGGCCGCGTCGCACCCGGCGCCGATGTCCGTCCCCCGGTGGAAGTCACCGACCCCGGCAACCGGGTGCACGAGACGCGGGCCGAACGCATCGGTGATGCGCCCTGCGGCTGGTCTGGTCCAGCCTTGTTCGCTGAGACGCCCGGTGTCCGCGACGGGCACAGTTGCCGGGAACGGCTGGACCTCGCTCGCCGCCGTGGCTGCCGGAGCTGACCGGGCAAGGTCGGCGAGGGCGGCGGATGCTGCGGTGACGTCGTCCTGCGCCGCCACGACCGCCGCGCGGGTGGCGGAGACCGGCACTGCGGCGATGACGGCCTGAGCGGCGGCATCCTGCTTCTCGAGCGCCTGCTCCCGTTCGACGTCCGCGGCGACGCGACTGCGCACGTCGTCGAGATTCGCGGTCAGCCTGGACAGGGTATCCAGTGTGCCGAGCTGAAACAGCAGGTCATGGTCGGCCCTGTCGTCGAGTAGCGCGTCGAGGGTGCTGTTGCCGGATTGTTGCATCAGGCCGCGAACGAGAGTAGCCAGCACCCGGCGGGACGCGTCGGCGGTGACTCCTGCGCGTTCCCTGAGCGCATGCACGAGGTCGGCCCGACTGACAGCGGCCTCGTAGTCGGCGTGGGCTGAGGCGTCGGCAAGCTTCGCCGCACCCAGCCTGGTTTCCGCAGCGCGCAGGCGGGACTGGGCGGCCGCGACTGCGGCGGCGCGGCGGGCAGAGGCTTGTTCCGTCAGTGCCCTCGCGGCGTCGGCGGCGCGGGCGGCAGCGACTGCCTGTCGTGCGGCCGCCGTCACGGGGGGTGGCGGCGG
>NZ_JASJVF010000483.1:0-1243 GCF_035019805.1 Cryobacterium sp. 10I1 | reverse complement strand
GGCACGCGGCCGAGCGCTGGGCATCCGCCGGGCGTCGGATCGGGCGAGCCGAAGACCTGCTCGCCGCCGCCAGCGACGACCACGACCGGACCCTGGCCGAGGTCGAGTCCGCCGCCGGCGAACGTACCCGCAGCCGCAGCTACCTTGAGACCCTGCGCGGGCAGCTCGGCGCCGACGTGCAGGGTTACCGGGACCGGGTCGCCGCCGTGGTCGCCGAGCTGAAGTCGATCAGTGCCGAGCTGCGCCGCCTGGGCGAGAGCGCTCGCCGGGACGGCGAGAAGAAGGCCGGTCTCGGGGAGCGGCTCCGCGGCATCCGTGCGGACCAGGACCGCGTGGCCGCGAACCGGGTCGCCGCCGTCGCCGCACTGCAGCGCACGACCGCGCTCGGCCTTGTGCAAGTGGCCGACCTCGCCGCGCTGGCCGTCGTCGAACCGGATGCCGGGGGAGACACCGACTGGACCGTGACCCGCGGGGTGCAGCTCGCCCGCGCGATCGAGGCTGCGCTGCCCGAGGTCGACGCCTCCGACGAGAAGTACAGCCGGCTGCAGTCGCAGGTGTTCACCGAGTTCGCCGACCTGCAACGCTCGCTCGGCCGGCACGGGCACGAGGCAGCCTACTATCCGAACGACGACGGGGTGCGCGTGGTCGTGACCTTCCGCGGACGGGAGATGCTGCTCGTGGAACTCGGCGAGCAGCTCGGAGAGCAGATCGAGCAGCACCTGCGGCTGTTGAGCGCGAAGGAGCGCGAGATCATCCAGTCACACCTCGTGACCGAGGTCGGCGCGCAACTGTCCGAGCTGATCGGAGACGCCGACCGGCAGATCGTTCAGCTCAACGAGGAACTTCGTGCCAGGCCCACCACGACGGGCATGATCCTGCGGGTGCTCTGGAAACCGCGCCCGGACGGGCCGGCCGGGCTGACCGAGGCCCGGCGCCTGCTCGCGACGACGGCGGATGTCTGGGACGAATCCGATCGGGCCGCGCTCGGAGGCTTCCTGCAGGCCCGGATCGCGGAAGTGCGTGACGCCGACGAGGCCGGCAACTGGTACGACCACCTCGGCGAGGCGCTCGACTACCGCCGCTGGCACCGCTTCACGGTCGAGCGGCAGCAGGGCGGCGCCTGGAAGTCGGCGACCGGCCCGGCGTCGGGCGGCGAGCGGGTGCTCGCCGCGAGCATCCCGCTGTTCGCGGCGGCGTCCTCGCACTATCGCACCGCGACCAACCCACACGCCCCGCGGATGAT
>NZ_JASJVF010000482.1:0-1252 GCF_035019805.1 Cryobacterium sp. 10I1 | reverse complement strand
GCCATCAGGGGGATCGTGACCGCCCCGAGTCCGAAACCGCGCACGAGCAACGCGGCCATCAGCATCCACTCGTTCGTCGACGCGGTCGCGACGGCGAACGGGAGCGTTCCGACGCCGACGATCGCGAAGCCGGCCACGGAGACCCAACGGGCACCGAACCGGTCGGTGAGACGACCGGCGGACGACCGGCTGAGGAAGGTCCCCACGCCCTGCGAGATGAGGAGCAGGCCGGCGCCGAGTGGGTCGAAGCCGCGCACCTCCTGCCAGTACAGCGGAAGCAGGAGCATGGCGCCGTAGAGCGAGACGCCGGTCAGGAACAGCAGGGCGGAGGAGGTCGCGAGGGGGCGGTGCGTCAGGAGGCGCACGTCGATGAGGGCTGTGCCCGGGCGCCGGATCGCCCAGGCGACGAATCCTGTGAGGAGGGCAGCGCCGAAGATCAGAGGCAAGACGACGTCGGCACGGCCAAATCCGCCGTCCTTGGCGCCGTTGGAGAGGCCGAAGAGTAGCCAGACGATGCTGGGCGAGAGCAGCAGGAGGCCGACGACGTCGAGCCGCACCGGCCTGGCGGGCTCATCCTTCGGGAGCAGGAGCGTGGCGAGGATGAGCCCGACCACGCAGAACGGGACGTTCACCCAGAACAGCCAGCGCCAGTCGAGGGTGTTCATGATCAGGCCGCCGAGGACGGGACCGAGAATCGGGCCGAGCACAGCGGGCAGGCTCAGCGTCGCCATCACCCGGCCGAGGTTCCGGCCCTGGGCGGCCTGGATCACGAGGGTCGACGACAGCGGCAGGAGTGCGCCGCCGCCGAGGCCCTGCACTATGCGGGAGGCGATCAGGCTCTGCGGGTCCCCGGCGAGGCTGCACAGGACGGACGCGACCAGGAAGAGCGACAGGGCCGCGATCCAGAGGCGCTTCCCACCGATCCGGCTCTGCGCCCAGCCGACAAGCGGGATGGCGACGCCGAGGGCGAGCAGGTAGCCCGTCGTCACCCATTGGATGACGTCGACGGTCGTGTTCAGCTCCGTCGCGAGCGTGCGGAGGGCGATACTGACGATCGTGGTGTCGAACACCACCGCGAGCGCCCCGACGACAACGGCGATCGCGGTCCGCCGCAGGACGGGATCCAACGTCTCCATCTCAGCCATGGCTCCTCATAAGGTACAGTGTGTATCGAATGATTCGAAGCATAGACGAGGAGTTTAGGATACGCAATGTCTCTTAGTGGCCAGGATGACGCCCGCACGCGCCGCCG
>NZ_JASJVF010000481.1:0-1257 GCF_035019805.1 Cryobacterium sp. 10I1 | reverse complement strand
CTCTGCGCGGTCGACGGTCGCGACGATGAACTGCGCGTTCGGGGCGATGAAGAATCCGCTGCCGAGGCCTGCGATGAGCAGCGGCGGCAGCAGCTCCCAGTTGGTGATCGACGGGCCGATCAGGAGCAGGGCGAGGTAGATCCAGATCAGGCCGGTCGTGACGAGGGTCACGCCGATCACGAGCACCGTGCGGCCGAGGCGCTGCGCGAGCCGGTTGCTCTGCGAGGCGCCGACGATGTTGCCGATCGCGAAGGGGATCGAGACGAGCCCGGACTCGAGGGCGGTGTGGCCGAGGCCCGCCTGCCAGAGGATCGAGATCGTGAAGAAGATGCTTGTGAACGCCGCGAAGTAGACGAGCGCGAGCACGACTCCACCGGAGAAGGCCGGGTGCGAGAACAGGTGCGGCGGCACGAGCGGGCTCTTGCCGCGGCGGGTGTAGTTGACTTCCCAGGCCCCGAACGCGGCGAGGAGCAGCGCGCCGGCGACGAGGGTGAGGTAGGTCCATAGTGGCCAGCCCTGGTCCTGGCCCTCGATGAGCGGCACGAGGAGGGCGACGAGGCCGCCGGAGAGCAGCACGAGCCCGACGAAGTCGATGCCCGAGCTCGGCTTGTTCGGGTCGCGCTCGGCGCCGGCGGGGAGCATGAACACGGCGGCGATGAGCGCCGCGACGCCGATCGGGAGGTTGACCCAGAACACCAGGCGCCAGCCGTTCTCGTCGCCGAACGCCTGGATGATCAGGCCGCCGAGGATCGGGCCGAGCGCGGTCGAGACGCCGATGACCGAGCCCATGATGGCGAACGCCTTGCCGCGCGCCATCGGCGGGAACAGGAGCTGGATCACTGCTGTGACGGCGGGCACGAAGATACCGCCGGCGAGGCCCTGCACGACGCGAGCGATGATCATCTGCAGGTCGTTCTGCGCGAGGCCGCAGGCGAGGCTCGCGAGGGTGAAGAGCGCGAGCCCGGTGAAGAAGACCCACTTGTGGCCGATCCGGTCGCCGAGGCGCCCGGCGGGGATGAGCGCGAGCCCGAACGCGAGCGCATACCCGGAGATGATCCAGGACAGCGTCGCCTCTGAGGCGTTCAGGCTCTCCCGGATGGTCGGCAGGGCGACGTTCACGATCGTGGTGTCGAGCAGCGCCATGAACATGCCGGCCAGCAGCACGATCAGGGCCTGCCACGCGTGGCGGGGGATCACGACGGGAGGTCGGGTGCCGGGCGTGCCGTGGCTGTTGGTCGCGCCGGGCGTGCCGGGCGT
>NZ_JASJVF010000480.1:0-1258 GCF_035019805.1 Cryobacterium sp. 10I1 | reverse complement strand
TCGGGACTGCCCCGAGTTCAGTTGACTCGTTGGGTTAGTGGTTTCAGGCGGCGTTGAGGGCCATGTTTATTGTCTCAAACTCGATCGGGGTGAGTTTGCCGAGGCGACGTTGCCGACGCTTCCGGTGGTAGGTTCGCTCGATCCAGACGACGATTGCCAGGCGTAGTTCCTCCCGGGTGGCCCATCGTTGCCGGTCGAGGACGTTTTTCTGCAGCAGGGCGAAGAACGACTCCATCGCGGCGTTATCGCCGCACGCGCCGACGCGGCCCATCGACCCGGTGATGGCGTTGTTCTTCAGGACCCGGACGAAGGCGTTGGAGCGGAATTGAGAGCCGCGGTCGGAGTGCAGAATCGTGCCGTCGATGTCACGTTGCCCGATCGCGTTGCGGGCCGCTGCGACGGCCAGGGATGCTTTCATTCGGGAGTCGATCGAGTAGCCGACGATCTTGTTCGACCACACGTCCTTGATCGCGCAGAGGTAGATTTTGCCCTCATCGGTGCGATGCTCGGTGATGTCGGTCAACCACAGCTGGTTCGGCCGGGTCGCGGTGAAGTTCCGCTGAACGTGGTCGTCGTGGACGGGCGGGCCGGCCTTGCCCCTCAGGCCGCGTTTCTTCGCGAACACGGACCAGAGCCGCTGCTGAGAGCACAACCGCCAGACCCGGTTCTCACCAGCCTTCAGGCCCGCATGGTTGAGCTCGTCGGAGATGAACCGGTAGCCGAACGCGGGGTCGTCCTGGTGGGCGTCCCACGCCGCATTGGTCAGGTGCGCATCATCCCAATCACGTTGGGAGACCGGGTTTCGGAGCCACTGATAGAAGGCTTGTTTGGAGAAGTGCAATACCCGGCAGGTCACCGTGACGGGGACTCCGTCGACGGCCAGTTCGCGGACCAGCGGGTACATCATTTTGGGTTGACGTCCCGGGAGAGGTAGGCGACCGCGCGGCGCATTACTTCGGCTTCCTGCTCCAGCAGCCGGATCCGTTTCCTCGCCTCCCGCAGCTCAACCGACTCCTTCTCCATCACGCCGGGCTTCACCCCCTCTTCGACGTCGGCTTTCTTCAGCCAGTTCGCCAGGCACGACTCGGAGATGCCGAAGTCCTTCGCTATCTGGTTCAGCGGGGCTTCGTGCTTGCGAGCGACCGCGACGACATCGCGACGGAACTCGGGTGGGTAGGGCTTGGGCATGGTGACATCTTTCCAGCGAAGACGAATCTCCACAGGTCAGGAGTCAACCAAACCGGGGGCAGTCCCGTCT
>NZ_JASJVF010000479.1:0-1262 GCF_035019805.1 Cryobacterium sp. 10I1 | reverse complement strand
CCGAACCGGGCTTCCGCATCATGCACTTCGCCGACAGGGAACGGCTTCCGATCAGCTCGGCGAGCCCGGCCGACGGGATCGAGGTCGGCTTCCTGGCCGGCCAGCTCGCAATCGCTCTCTCCGAGCGGTTCGGCCTCCCGTACGGGCCGGATCTGCTGTTCCGGCTTGAGGTCATGGTCGAGATGGCCGCAGCGGTCCTGTCGAGAGGGTTCCAGTCCAACGTCCTGGGCGACGAGCGATACATCGCGGAGGCGAGGCGGGTCATCGCGGTATACCTGGCGGGCTACTACGGCGAGGAACTCGAGCAGGACGGTGCAGCAGTCCCAGTCTTGGAATCTGCTGAGTAGAGCTTGGCATCCGGCGGCTTTCCTGATTGGGTGGGAGATCGCTGGCACGTGTTGATTCGACATCAAGCGAGGAATGGGCCACTTCCATGATTGAGTTCCGATCGGTGACGAAAGAATTCCCGGACGGCACCCTTGCGGTCGACGACTTCAGCCTCACGGTTCCCTCGCACCGCACGACCGTGCTCGTCGGATCCTCCGGCTCCGGGAAGACCACCCTGCTGCGGATGATCAACCGCATGGTCGATCCGACGTCCGGCACGATCGAGATCGACGGCGTCTCCGTCGCGTCCCTCGAACCCGTGAAGCTGCGGCGCAGCATCGGCTACGTGATGCAGAATTCGGGACTGCTCCCGCACCGCACCGTCGTCGACAACGTCGCGACCGTGCCCCTTCTGCGTGGTGTGCCGCGCAGGACGGCGCGGGCGGATGCGCTGCGCCTGCTGGACACCGTCGGGCTCGACCGCGCCATCGCCGACCGGTACCCGAGCCAGCTTTCCGGCGGCCAGCAACAGCGCGTCGGCGTTGCCCGCGGCCTCGCCGTCGATCCCAATATCCTCCTGATGGACGAGCCCTTCGGCGCCGTCGACCCGATCGTGCGCGCGGAGCTGCAGCAGGAGCTCATCCGGCTGCAGCACGAGCTCGGCAAGACCGTCGTGTTCGTGACGCACGACATCGACGAGGCGTTCCTGCTCGGCGACCAGATCGCCATCCTGCGGGAGGGCGGCCGGATCGCCCAGCTCGGCACCCCGGCCGAGATCCTCGCCAACCCGGCCGACGACTTCGTCGCGAGCTTCGTCGGTGCCGACCGGGGAAAGCGCGCCCTGCACGTCGAGAGCCAGGACGGCTCGGACGTGCTCGTCGACTCGGACGGGCGACCCGCTGGCGTTCTCGTCGGCCAGCGCTCCGGCGCTGGCC
>NZ_JASJVF010000478.1:0-1265 GCF_035019805.1 Cryobacterium sp. 10I1 | reverse complement strand
TCCTGAGGGTCGGCCACAGCGGGGTACTGAAGGAAGACCATGTTCGCCAAGCCGGTATCTTTGAGCGCGAGCGCAATTTGGACCTGAGTCGTGGGATTGGTCAAGGTGTCAGAGAGGACCATGTTGTCTGTCGCCGCCTTGGCCAGGGAGTACAGCATGACAGGGTTACCGAGGACGCCGCCCGTTTCGACTTTCCGGGCCAACGCAGCCATGAACACTTGCTGGTTGCTGATGCGGCCCAGGTCGCTGCCGTCACCGACACCGTGTCTGCTCCGCAGGAACGACAAGGCCATGTCACCGACGATGCTCTGCTGTCCGGCCGCCAAATGCAAGGGCGGATTCGTGTAGAGGTCATCGATCGGGGAGGCCACACACACGGTGACGCCGCCGATGGCGTTGGACATCGCTGAGACCCCGTCGAAACTGATCTGGGCGGCGAAGGGAATCTGAACGCCGGTAAGTTTTTCGATCGTGAGCACCACGCAGGAAAGCCCTCCGCGGGCGAGCGTCGCGTTCAACATCACCCGACTGGACGCCGACGCCGTCGACCCATCAGATTGCGGACACGCGGGAACAGGGATCATGAGATCCCTAGGGAAACTGATCACACTCACGTTCTGATGGTTTTTCGAAATGTGTAATAACAGGGTGACATCGTTATTGCCCGCACCGGAACTTCCCGCCAAACCTGCGCCCGTCGCAAAAGCCCCACCCTGCCCGGACCGGGTATCCGTTCCCGTCAGGAGTAGATCGACCCCGCCGGAAATGGCTGCGACGTCTGCCGCAGGCGCAGCAGTGCTCCCGGGTGTGTCCGCAAGGTGGGCGAGATGCACGCCCGGTTTCACGCTGCTGGCAACATCCCACGTGGCAACAGCTGCAATAGTCCCCCCACTGACCAGGAGAACGCTCACGGAGAACACGAGCGCGACCCTCACGGTTTGCCATGGGCCACGCCGCTGCAACCGTCCGTGCCGAATAGGGGCACCCAAGGAATGCGCTCGCGTCCGAAGCGGTTGCGGCGGCTTTTCCGTCACGTTGACCCCGGCTTTCTCCTGCGGTCCGAAAGCGGCTACCCCGTCAAAAACAACACGCTTGCTCCGCACCTTATACAACGCGAGTAGGCAACTGCTGGGAACCCACCGAGCGGTTCGTGGCTCTGTCAGCAGCCGGAGCGTGGGGAATCGAGGGTGTAGCTGGGACCAGGCTGCGTTCTGGCGCGGTGCGGGAGTGTCCTTCGGGCCTTTCCCGGGTCGAGGGCCTTATAT
>NZ_JASJVF010000477.1:0-1300 GCF_035019805.1 Cryobacterium sp. 10I1 | reverse complement strand
CCGCCGCGGTTCTCGATGTTCGACGTGCCCTCGAGGTCCTGCCGCGGAACCAGCGTGAGCTGATCCGCCTTGTCCATTGGGACGGATTCAGCATCATCGACGCCGCGCGAATCAGTGGCATCAGGGAATCCACGGCTCGTGGGCGCTACCAGCGGGCGAAAGCGCAGCTCAGGGTTCATCTGTCTGAATCACCCGACATACAAGCAACGACATCGCCGATGAAAGTGACGACTCCATGAGCTTCAGAAACCACCGCGTCCTGATCTTGATCGCCGCACTGCTCGTCAGCGGTTCCCTAACCGGGTGCGCAACGACGTCGCCCAGCGGCACGGTCACCGATCCGCCTGAGACCGCCAGTTCACCGGGCGCCACTCAACTGCCCGGGGTCTCAACGCGAGTCTCGGAGTCTGGGACCGGCCCGAGGTCGATCGTCGTGCCGAACCCGTCTCCCGATGCTGCGCACGTTGTGTTCTTCGCCCACTTTGAATGCTCCACCGGGAAGGGGTCGGTCACCTTGGCCGATGACCCGAGCGTGTTTATGGGCGGCGATTGCTCAGGACCGGGGGACTACCAGATGACCCTCCCGGCTGGGCTACAGCAATACACCTTTGCGATTGACGTCGGAGCGAGCAGTACGTACAAGTTCTCCGGCCATTTCAGCTGACGCTAGGAAGCGCATCCAACGTCTGGGCTGTTAGCCCGCGTAGGCAGTTTCGATACCAAGAAACAGTCATGATTTAGTCATGATGAGCAGCGCAACATGACGTGCCCCATCTCTGGACGCGGTCCGGGCTGCGGAGTTGCGTGAGAAGGCGGCCGGCGGCGTGCCGAAGGCTGCTCTCGCTCGAGATTTTGGTATCAGCCGGGAAACTGTTTACGCGTATCTCCGCGCTGAGGTTTGAAAGGCTCTCCGCTAACGGACGAGGCCATTGGCGGTGGGGGTGGACCCGACATCAGCTGGGGGAAGAAGTTCTGCGTGGTCTCGGGCGTATTTGCGTGCCCGGTATATCCGTCGACCGAACAGAGGGAAGAAAGCCAGCAGCACGACGATGAGCGCGATAATTAGCCCGATCGAAAAGTCCGATCCGGTGCCCAACACGAGGGACTGTACCTGCTGGATCCCGAGGCCGATATAGAGCAGCGTGATGTAAGCGAGTTGGAAGGGAAAGACCATCGAAATCAGCACCGCGTATTTGGCCGCAGCGACCTGCTCGTCGTGATCGAGCTCTAGTTGCTTGCCGCGTAGCACTACCTTGCCCATCTTCCTTAATCTTCCGAGGTCCCGGCTGACGCTTTCGCG
>NZ_JASJVF010000476.1:0-1301 GCF_035019805.1 Cryobacterium sp. 10I1 | reverse complement strand
CCGTTCTACCGGGCGCTCTCGACCGGAACGGCGACTCTCGCGGGGGTGCCGTCGTGGTGAGCAGCGCGGGGACCGTCGCCGCGATCGACCTCGGCGCGTCGAGCGGGCGGGTCATGCTCGGGCACGTCGGCCACAACGAGCTGCGACTCCGGCCGGTCGCCCGGTTCCCGAACCTGCCGGTGCGCACGATCGACGGGCTGCACTGGGACATCCTCGACCTCTACCGCAACGTCCTCGCCGGCCTGCACTCCGCCGTGCGGGAGGAACCCGGGCTGCGGAGCGCCGCCGTGGACTCCTGGGCGGTCGACTATGCGCTCCTTTCCGGGCAGCGGATGCTCGGCAACCCGTTCCACTACCGGGACGAGCGCACCGCTGCGGGAGTCGAGTCGACCCACGCCCTGGTGCCGCACGCCGAGCTCTACGCCGGGAACGGGCTCCAGTTCCTGCCGTTCAACACGCTGTACCAGCTGGCCGCCGAACGGCAGGCCGGCGGCCTCGACGGCGCGGACACGATGCTGCTGATTCCCGACCTGCTCGGCTTCTGGCTGACCGGGGAGCGCGTCGCCGAGCGCACCAACGCGTCGACGACCGGGCTGCTCACGGTGTTGACAGGGCACGGGCACGGCCACGGTTCCGG
This sequence comes from Cryobacterium sp. 10I1, assembly GCF_035019805.1. NCBI lineage: Bacteria > Bacillati > Actinomycetota > Actinomycetes > Micrococcales > Microbacteriaceae > Cryobacterium > Cryobacterium sp. 10I1. The sequence continues at coordinate 664 of NZ_JASJVF010000476.1, read as the reverse complement.
TCACGGGGAGTGGGACGATGCGCTCATCGCACGCCTCGGCCTGCCGCGCTCGATCTTCCCGCGGCTGGTCGATCCGGGGTCCCGGATCGGGTCTCTGCTGCCGGAGGTGGCTCACGAAATCGGAGCCGTCTCGCGACTGGATCTCGTCGCCGTCGGGTCGCACGACACGGCATCCGCTGTCGTCGCCGTGCCGATGCGGGACGAGAACGCCGCATACATCTCGTCGGGGACCTGGTCGCTCGTCGGCGTCGAGCTGAATTCCCCGGTGCTTACCGAGGAAAGCCGGGCCGCGAACTTCACCAACGAGGGCGGCGTCGACGGGCGGGTGCGCTACCTGCGCAACGTGATGGGACTCTGGCTGCTGAGCGAGTCGATGCGCAGCTGGGACCTCGAGGGCGTCGCGTTCGAGCTGCCGTTCCTGCTCGCCCAGGCTGCGCAGGTGACCGGGCCGGTCACGGTCTTCGACGTCGATGACCCGGCCTTCCTCGCGCCGGGGGACATGCCCGCGCGGATCCGCGAGCACTGTGCCGCACACGGACTCGCGGTGCCGGCGACCCCCGTCGACCTCGTGCGCAGCATCATCGAGAGCCTCGCAACGAAGTACGCCAGCACCCTGCGCGCGGCGAGCGAACTCTCGGGCACGAGCATCCGCACGGTGCGCATC
>NZ_JASJVF010000475.1:0-1302 GCF_035019805.1 Cryobacterium sp. 10I1 | reverse complement strand
GGCCCGGCGTTCGCCGGGATGCCGACGGTCACGGAGACGACGCCTGCCGTGGCTCCCACGGGAAGGATGCTCGTGCTCGTGCACGTCACATCCTGTCCGACGGGTGCAGCGCAGGTCCAGTCGGCGCCACCGTCCGCGCCCTGGGCGACCAGCCCTGCCGGGATGTGGTCGGTCACGACGGTGCCTGCCGGGGCGTCCGACGGACCGTAGTTGGTCACCGAGAGGGAGTACGTCAGGTCGGTACCTGCCGTCACGGCGCCGGCGGGGTGGGTCTTCGTGATTCCCAGATCGGCCTTGCCGGTCAGTCCCGTGTTGGTGTTGTCGCTCGCGTCGGGGGCGTTGCCTGCTCCTGCGGTCGCGGTGTTGACGACGGAACCGGTGAGGCCGCTCGGCACCGCGACCACGACGTCGACGGTCTGGGTGGCCCCGGCGCCGGGCTTCAGGGTGCCCGTGAGGACGCACCCGATGGTCGAGGGAGTGGTGCTGGTCTCGGTGCAGGTCCAGGCGCCGGGGGTACCGGCCGCGAGCCGCACGAAGGTCAGGCCGTTGGGCAGCGCGTCGGTGATCCGCACGTTGCGGGCGTCGGCGCGGCCGGTGTTCGCGACGACGAAGCGGTAGGTCGCATCCGTTCCGGGCACGAGCTGGGCATCCTGCAGGGTCTTCGCGATCGAGAGCGTTGTTGCGCTCCCGACCGGGGTCGTCGGTGCGGAGCTGTTATTGGCCGGGTTCGGGTCGGGCGTCGTCCCGGTGACGGCAACCGTGTTGGTGAGGCTGCCGGTGAAGTCGGAGTCGATCGTGGCGGTCACGGTCAGGCGCGAGGTCGCGGAGAGCGCGAGGCCGCCCGCGGAGACACAGGTCACCGGGGTCGCTGCGGTGGTGCAGGTCCAGCCGGTTCCCGTGACCGAGACGGCGGAGAGGTGCCCGGGCAGGGTGTCGGTCACGGTGATCGGTCCGACAGAGGTCGACGGACCCGCGTTGGTGACGTCGATAGTCCAGGTCGCCGTGTCGCCGGCGGCGAAGACGCCACTGGCGAGCTTCGTGATGCCGAGGTCGGCGCTCGTGGTCACCGTGTTCGTCGCGCTCGCGGTGTTGTTGCCGAGGAGCGGGTCGAAGGTGCTGGCGGAGACGGTGGCGGAGTTGACGACGGCCGTGCCGTTCGGCACACCGGATCCGGCGAAAACGGCGACCGTGATCGCCGGGAATGCGGCGTTTGCGGCGAGGGTTTCGTTCGCGTTGACACGTTCACAGCTGAAGGCGCCGGTCACGGCGTTCGGAACCGTGCAGCTCCAGCCGGTGCCGGTC
>NZ_JASJVF010000474.1:0-1315 GCF_035019805.1 Cryobacterium sp. 10I1 | reverse complement strand
GGTTGACGACCGCGTCGACCCCGTCGAGGGCTGCAGGGTCGATGTCGAAGACGGCGGGGTTCCAGGTCACCTCGTCCGGCCCGGTGGCCGGATGGCGCACGAGCCGGGCGACGGTGTGCCCGGCTTCGCCGAGCTGGCGGACGAGTTCGGTTCCGATGAGCCCGGAGGCTCCGGCGATCAGTACGCGCATCGGGCGCTCCTGCGCCTAGGCCAGTTCCGCTTCGATCGTGATCGGGATCCCGGCGAGGGCCTTCGACACCGGGCAGTTCGCCTTCGCGTCCTCGGCGAATGCCGCGAACTGTTCCTCGGTGAGGCCGGGCACGCTCGCGCTGACGAGCAGGTGGCTGCCGACGATGCCGACTCCGGCCTCGAAGGTCACGGCAGCGGTCGTCTGGATGTTCTCCGGCGTGTGCCCGGCCGCGCCGAGCCCGTTCGCGAGGGCCATCGAGAAGCACGCGGCGTGCGCGGCGCCGAGGAGCTCTTCCGGGTTGGTGGTGTTCGGGCTCCCGACACTCCGTGCCTTCCAGGTCACCGGGAACTCGCCGGCGTGGGAGGAGTCGAGTGAGACGGTGCCATGGCCGGACTTGAGGTCTCCGGTCCAGACGGTTGACGCTTCGCTGGTCAGTGCCATGGTGTTACCTCCTGGGTGTGAAAGCCCCAGCCTAACCGGGCATCCACTCAGAGGGACAGGCTCAGTCTGGGAGTTGACAGGGAGCCCGGTCCACGCGCGTCAGGCCGCGGCGGGGGAGCGACTGAGGATCCGGGCGCGCACGAGCAGGAGGTAGAGCTGGCAGCCGAGGCAGTAGTCGAAGACCGAGTTCAGGAACGCCGCGATGAACGCGAAACCGGCGGCGATCCCGACTGCGGGGGCGAGACCGAACAGTCCGAGCACGACGCCGATGACGGTCACGAACAGGCCGACCCCCTGGGCGAAGGTCGGCGGAGCGGCGTCTTCGAGTTCGGCGGGCGGTGCAAGGCGGGGACGTACGAATCGCTTGAACAGCAGGCCGTACGGGTGCCGGCCGACGCCTGCGAATGCTCCCCAGGCGAAGAGCGCCGCGATCGCGGCGAGCAACACGAGAGCGGCGACGGATGCCCCGGTCAGGGAGAGGAAGATCACGACGAGCAGGAGCACGGCCGTGATGGCGGCGCTGAACCGCGGGCCTCGGGGGTCGACGGGCGCGCGACGGGGCGGAGCGGCGGGGCTCGGCGTGGTTGCGCGGTTCGCGGAGGAATCACTGGGCATGGGGGCTCCCTGGCAGGTGTGACGCGGTGAGGGGGTTCGCCGATTCGGGCCCGGCGAGATGGTCGAGGT
>NZ_JASJVF010000473.1:0-1319 GCF_035019805.1 Cryobacterium sp. 10I1 | reverse complement strand
CACCGGATTTTCGCTCGATCGCCCGGTTCCGGAAACGGCACCTCGCGAGCCTGGGGAACGTGTTTTTGCAGGCGTTGGAACTGTGTCGTGCGGCTGGGATGGTGTCGCTGGGGCAGGTCGCGTTGGACGGCACCAAGGTCCGGGCGAACGCGTCCAGGCGCAAAGCGATGAGTTACGCCCGGTTGACGGAGAAGCAGAAAGTCCTCGCCGATGAAGTCTCCGCCCTCCTGGCGGACGCCGATGCGATCGATGAGGCCGAGGATGCCCGGTTCGGGAAAGACAAACGCGGTGATGAGTTGCCGCCGGAGCTCGCGAGGCGGGAATCACGCCTCGTGAAACTGGCCGAGGCGCGCGCCGCTTTGGAGGCGGACGCGGCCGCCCGGGCGCGGAAAGAGGCCGAGAAGAAAGCCCGGGATAAGGGCGATGACGACGATGCTGTCACGGCGAAGGGTGAGGATGCGGCCGAGAACGCGGTCGTGAATCCGAAGGCTCAACGCAACTTCACCGACCCGGACGCGCGGATCATGAAGACCGCTGACGGGTCCTTCCATTACGCCTACAACGCGCAGGCCATCGTGGATGCGGATCATCAGATCATCGTCGCGACGACGCTGACGAATATTGGCGTGGATGTTGAACAGGTCGTGCCCCTGGTCGAGAAACTCCACACCACGACGGGCGTTCTGCCCCGGCAGGTCCTCGCCGATGCCGGGTATTGTTCAGCCGCGAACCTGGACTACGCCAAGACCATTGAGACGGCCAGCGACGGCGGGACCGAGTTCTTCATCGCGACCGGCCGGGTCAAGCATGGCGAACGTGTTCCCGAGGTTCCTCGGGGCCGGATCCCCGCCGATGCGACGCTCCGGGAACGCATGGCCCGGAAGTTGAAGACGAAGAAAGGCCGCGCCGTTTACGCCAGGCGCAAAGCGATCGTGGAGCCCGTGTTCGGTCAAATCCACACGAGGCAAGGAAAATTCCTGCTGCTGCGCGGGTTGGAGCAAGCAGCCCACGAGTGGGACCTGATCGCCGCCTGCCACAACCTAATGAAACTCCACACCCTGCAAACCAAAGCCCGCCTCGCCACGCAAAGCACTCCCCACCCGGCAACCTAAAGACCAGGCAAGACCGCCCTGACGGGCGACAGCGATCCTGCCCTGCGTCGTCAACACGGCCGTGGCCCTATTTTCGATCGGCACGCGAACGGATACAGAGCCCCAGCCCACGACGATCGCGTCGGCAACGCCCCAACCCAACCCGACGACATCGGAGGCATTCATTGGCATCAAAGCCGAATAGGCGTTACTGACTCACGCTCCTAG
>NZ_JASJVF010000472.1:0-1326 GCF_035019805.1 Cryobacterium sp. 10I1 | reverse complement strand
ATTCTGCCGTCCGCCGCCCTTCGCCACCAATCCCGGCAGGGGGCATCCGCCCGCCCCAACGCCCGCGCCGGACGAATTCGACGAAGTTTCTGAGATTTCCGCGCGTGAGAGGGCACTTTGGGCCCCGAATGCCCAAAATCTCCGTCGAATTGGTTCGGGCGAATAGAGTGGGGGGATGCCGACGATCGACGCAAACCCGCTGGACGAGCCACAAACCGATCCATTCGAGATCGCCCGGATCGCGGCGGAGGAAATCGCCGAGCTGACCGGCGTCACCCATCACGACGTCGCGCTGACCCTCGGCAGCGGGTGGGGCAAGGCCGCGGAGCTCATCGGCGAGACCACGCACACGATCCCCGCGCAGTCGATCACCGGATTCAGCGCCCCCGCGCTCGAAGGCCACGTCGGCACCCTGCGTTCCGTGCTCCTGCCGAACGGCAAGCGGGCTCTCGTCATCGGCGCGCGCACCCACTACTACGAAGGCCACGGCGTCCGCCGGGTCGTGCACAGCGTACGCACCGCTGCGGCAACGGGCGCGACGACCATGATCCTCACCAACGGGGCGGGCGGCATCCGCGAGACCTGGACCCCCGGAACGCCGGTGCTGATCAGCGACCACATCAACCTCACCGCGGACTCGCCGCTCGAAGGCGCGACCTTCATCGACCTGACCGACCTCTATTCGAAGCGGCTGCGCGACCTCGCCCGCACCATCGACCCCGGGCTCGACGAGGGCGTCTACTGCCAGTTCCGCGGACCGCACTACGAGACCCCCGCCGAGGTGCAGATGGCGAAGGCGATCGGCGGCCACATCGTCGGCATGTCGACGGCGCTCGAGGCCATCGCCGCCCGCCAGGCCGGCATGGAGATCCTCGGCCTGTCCCTCATCACCAATCTCGCGGCCGGGATCCAGAAGGAGCCGCTCAGCCACGCCGAAGTGCTCGTCGCAGGCAAGCAGGCCGAACCCGTGATCAGCGCACTCCTCGCCAGGATCGTGGCCGCCCTGTGAGCGCGACCGAGACCGGCACAGGGCCCACGAACACGGGGCCCACGAGCACAGGGCCCGTCGACGCCGGGCTGACCGGCACCGGTGAGGTCCGCGCGCGCGGGCGTCACCGGGCATTGCCGGATGCTCCCGCTTCCGCACTGCCCCCGACCCTCGCGCTCGAGATCGTGGAGATTCCGGTAGCGGCAGCAGCCGAATCAGCGGAGCCCGTTCCGCCCACCCCGGAAGCCCCGGCATCGCCGGTGGTTCCGGCGGCAGCCCAGGAACCCGCCGCTGCCCTACTGACGGCCCACCCGGCATCCGCCGCGGACGAGCAGGCC
>NZ_JASJVF010000471.1:0-1334 GCF_035019805.1 Cryobacterium sp. 10I1 | reverse complement strand
GCGTCAGGGCGATCCCCGTGATGCGCCGGCTCAGCACGACCGGTTCCCAGATCGCACCCGTGCCCGTCGCCGTGCTCGGGGTGCTTCCCGCGTTCCTGCCGGTCGTGCTCGTGCTCGTCGCCGAGAACGTCGGCCACATCCGCGGCGTCGCCCAGATGACGGATGCGAAGGTGAACCGGTTCACCGGGCGCGCCCTGATGGCCGACGGGCTCGCGACGATGCTCGCCGGGTTCAGCGGCGGATCGGGCACGACGACCTACGGCGAGAACATCGGCGTGATGGCCGCGACCCGGATCTACTCGACCGCCGCGTACTGGGTCGCCGGGCTCGTCGCCGTGCTGCTCGGCCTCTCCCCCAAGATCGGCGCGGTCATCAACACCATCCCCGCCGGGGTGCTCGGCGGCGTCACGACCGCCCTCTACGGCCTGATCGGCATCATCGGCGTCAAGATCTGGCTCGACAACAAGGTCGACTTCAGCCGCCCGGTCAACCAGTTCACGGCCGCGACCGCGCTCATCATCGGCATCGCCGACTACACCTTCACCGCCGGTTCGCTGAGCTTCAACGGCATCGCGCTCGGCACGGTCGCCGCGATCGTGATCTACCACACCATGACCGTGATCGGCCGGCTCCGCCGCACCGACCGCTGACCCGCTGACCCGCGACACCGTCGTTCGACGCAACGTCGGAGTTTTTCGCGACACGCCGCATCCCCGGGCAGCGGATGCCGCGGGTCGCGAAATTCTCCGACATAACCGAGCCTGAGCCCCGACCGGGGAGCCGCTCCGAGCACGCGCGACCGGTCACGCGGACCGTGCGTGCGACATCCGGTCAGCGGTGCAGCGCGGGCACGATCAGGTAGACGCCGTACAGCACGGCCGCGACGCTGACCGAGAAGCAGGCATAGGCTCCGACGAGCGCGAGGCGCTTCTGGAACACGGTCAGCGGGTTCGCGGTCGCCGATTTGCGCCGCCGCTTGGCCTCTTTGGCCGCCCGCTTGGGCGTGAGCACCGTGATCGCGCCGGTGAAGGACGCCGGATCCACCACGAGCGCGCGGCCGGCACTCGTCAGCAGCCGGAGTCCGAGGGAGTACAGGCTCACGACGAGGGTCGACGAGAGGAGCGAAGCCCCGGCGACGACGAAGAATGCGCCCCAGTCGATCACAGCGATACCTTCTTCCGGTCGCGGCGCGCGATTCGCCTGGGCGTCTTCTTGATCTTCACGACGAGGGCGGCGTCGTCGATGTCGTGGAGGTTGTCGTGGGTGATGCGGGTGCGCCGCGACTGCCGGAACAGCAGGGCGACGATGACCGAGCCGAGGACCAGGTCGATGAC
>NZ_JASJVF010000470.1:0-1354 GCF_035019805.1 Cryobacterium sp. 10I1 | reverse complement strand
ACCCGCAGGTCGCGGCCCACCTCTGGTCCCGCACCGAGTGCCTCCTGTCCCTCCCCTTCCCCCTCTGACCCTCCCGCCTGTACCCTGTCGCCTGACGACCCGTGCGGTCTGCAGCCAGCCGCGAGAGTACGAATTGTGCCCCTTCGCGGTCGGCGAAGGGGCCGTTTCTCCGCTCTCGCGAACCCGTCAGTGCGGCGCCCCGCCGCGAGAGTACGAATTGTGCCCTCATAGGGCGCACCAAGGGGCCGTTTCTCCGCTCTCGCGGGAGGGGTGAGGGATGCCGGGGGCTGGGTCGGCGCGAATGCGACGGCCGGATGGGTCAGGGGCGCCAGCCGCGGTCCCGAAGTGCGGTGTCGACCTTGCGCACGGCCGACGCGCTCTTGAGTCGAAGATGTGTCTTGTTCAGGCGAACCACCCGCCAGTCGGCTTCCATGATCGCATCGAGCCGATCGATGTCCCAGTGATACTGCTCTTCGTCCGTTCGATGCTGCTCGCCGTCGTACTCAACGAGCACTCGATATTCCCGGTAGACGAGGTCGCCCGTCGCAATCCTCCGTCCCGACCTATCCGTTAGGGGAGCGTTCACTTCCGGCTCGGGAAGGCCGGCCCGCACCAGGAGGAGCCGGATCTCGGTTTCCCGCGGTGAGAGCACGCCGGGGCGGACCCAGTCGAGCGCTTCTCTGAGCCGCCGTGCGCCGCGCTTGCCTGCGTGACGCGCCACGCCGGTACGCAGCTCGGCCATGGTCGCGAGCGGTCGCCTCCCTCCGACCAGGGCGTCTCCCATCACAATGAGTTCATCCAGATTGAGCACGGCAGAGAGCTGGCGCCAGACATCGACCGGTGCGGCCACGCGATAACCGCCGATATCGACCAGGCGTACGGTGCCTGGTCGCGCGTGGTGCGCGACGGTCCCTCTCACTCTCTGCCGTTCCGCCGGGTCGTCGACGCAGATATGAATCACGCCGGACGTCGCGAACCTCCGGGGGAGGGGAAGACCGTGCACGTGCGCTGCCGTCACGTGACTGAAGAACTGGGCCGTCGACATCCGCTCGGAGTATGCCGCTATGAGCGTCGCGATCGTTGCCGGTCCCAATCGTGGTGAGCGGATGCCGTGAAACGGCTGCTCAAGGTCCGCGCCCCTCATTCGCTTCCGCGATACGCCCTCGTGGCGTCCACTGCGGGTGGTGAAGTGTCGGCCACGCAACGCGGGGGGAAGTTCGCGACGTCGTTTCATCCCCCGATGATGCCGATTCCCACGAACGAGCGCGCGTTCTATCCACAGTCCGGCGGCCAGGGACCGCGAGAGTACGAAAATGGCCCCTTCGGATGTCGTGAAGAGGCCATTTTCGTACTC
>NZ_JASJVF010000469.1:0-1359 GCF_035019805.1 Cryobacterium sp. 10I1 | reverse complement strand
TGAACCGTCCCGGTTTTCCTGCCGCTTTCTTTCTGGTGAAAGGATTCGGATATGCCCAAGAAACACCCAACAGAGGTTCGCGAACGAGCGGTCCGTATGACCCTTGACCGTTTGAAGGATTACCCATCGATGTGGGCCGCGTGCCGCGACCTTGCACCGAAGCTCAATATCGGCGCGGAAACGCTCCGGAAGTGGGTCACCCAGGCCCAGGCCGATGCCGGCGAACGTAGCGGGCCCACAAGCGAAGAGCTCGAGGAAATCAAGCGCTTGAAGCGCGAGAACCGCGACCTTCGAGAAACGAACGACATCCTCAAAGCAGCCGCGTCTTTCTTCGCGAGGGAGCTCGACCCTCGCAACCGTCCATAGTCGCTTTCATCGTTCAGATGAAGGCGAATGGCCATGGAGTCGAGTTGACGTGTGGCGTCCTGCGCGAGCAGGGCGTTGCTGTCACTTCACGGTCATTTCGGGCATGGAAGACCCGCGCCGCCGCAGCGCGAGTTCAGAGCGACGCTGCCCTCGTCGATCGGCTCAAAGCGTTGAAGGCGCGAGATACCCAGGGCCGTCAGCAACCTGAGATTCTCTACGGTCGGCGGAAGATGACGGCGTGGCTGAACCGAGGCGAGTTCGCCGGCGTTTCCAAGCACACGGTCGACCGGTTGATGCGCCTCGAGGGCATGAATGGCCTCGTAAGGGGCCGTAAGCCCCGGGAGTCGGCGTCGGCTGGCAAGGACTCACCGCGAGCTCCTGACTTGCTCAAACGTAACTTCAGTGCGCCCCGCCCTAACCATTCCTGGGTCACGGACTTCACCTACGTACCAACGTGGGGCGGCTTCGTCTACGTAGCTTTCGCAATCGACTTGTACTCCCGAGCGATCGTGGGCTGGCATGCGTCAACGGCCAAAGACACGCCGTTCGTGGAAGTCTGTTTGAACATGGCGCTCTGGCGTCGCGATCGCGCCGGCCACGCCGTGGGGCCCGGTTTGATACATCACAGCGATGCCGGATCTCAATACACATCGATTAAATTCACCGAGACTGTCGCTCTGGAAGGGCTCATCGCCTCGATCGGAACTATCGGTGACGCGTACGATAACGCGGCCGCGGAGACCGTCATGGGGCTCTACAAAAACGAGGCCGTGGCGAAGAACTCACCCTTCATGACGGGGCCGTTGAAGACTCTCGCGGACGTCGAGAAACTCACCTTCGATTGGTTGGATTGGTACAACAATCGGCGCCTGCACAGCGCGCTCGGGAACATGCCGCCCGAAGAATATGAACGCAACTACTACGCTGAAACAAACGGCCCGATAGATATCGAAGCCGCCAACAAAACGGCGGCATGAAAACCGGGACGGTTCA
>NZ_JASJVF010000468.1:0-1373 GCF_035019805.1 Cryobacterium sp. 10I1 | reverse complement strand
GGGTCTGTCAAGTTTTCGGTGTAACTGGGTTTGATTTTTAGTTGTCGCGGATGGAGAGTCGGCCGTTGAAGGTGATGTCGAAGGCGTTGAGGGCTGCCTTCCATCGTTGGGTCCAGCGGGCTCGTCCTTGGCCGGTGGGGTCCAGACTCATCACGGCCAGGTAGACGCATTTCAGGGCGGCTAGCTCGTTGGGGAAGTGGCCGCGGGCGCGGACGGCTTTGCGGATCCTCGCGTTGACGGACTCGATCGCGTTCGTCGTGCAGACGATCCGGCGGATCTCGGCATCGAACTGCAGGAACGGCACGAACTCGGCCCAGCTCGACTCCCACATCCGCACGATCGCCGGGTACTTCTTCCCCCACGCCTCGCCGAACTCAAGGAAGCGTTCCTCGGCCGCGTCGACAGTCGCGGCGGTATAGACCGGCTTCAGGGCCTTCGCTATCTTGTCCCAGTCCTGCCGGGCGGCGTAACGGAAACTGGCCCGCAGCAAGTGCACGACACAGGTCTGGGTGATCGCTTCAGGCCACACGGCCCCGATCGAGTCCGGGAGGCCTTTCAGTCCGTCGCAGACGACCATGCACACGTCCCGGACACCCCGGTTCTTGATCTCGGTCAACACCTGCAGCCAGTACTTCGCTCCCTCGCCACCATCCCCGGCCCAGAGCCCGAGGATGTCGCGGTTGCCCTCGATCGTCACGGCCAGGGCTACGTAGATCGGCCGGTTCGCGACCTGCCCGTCGCGGACTTTGACGTGGATCGCGTCGATGAAAATCACCGGATACACCGGGTCAAGAGGCCGGTTCTGCCACTCCGTCATGCCCTCGAGCACGCGGTCGGTGATCGTGGAAATCGTCGTCTTAGACACCTCGGCCCCATACACCTCAGCCAGGTGAGCGCTGATATCGCCGTGGGTCAGCCCGCGCGCCGACAGCGACAACACCAGCTCGTCCACCCCGGTCAAGCGCCGCTGGTGCTTACGCACGATCTGCGGCTGGAACGAACCGTCCCGGTCTCGCGGCACCTCGATCGGGACCGGGCCGATATCCGTCAGGACCGTTTTCGTCCGGGACCCATTCCGTGCGTTCGAGGCCGACCCGGACCTCTCGTGCTTCTCGTAGCCGAGGTGATCGGTGATCTCGCCCTCGAGTGCGGATTCCAGGACCATCTTCGTCAGCTGGCCCAGCAACCCTTTCTCGCCCGTCAGCGCGAGACCCTGTTCCCGGGCCCGTCCGACCAGCTGGTCCACGAGCCGGCCATCCACCACGTCCTCCTGCTTCACCGTCGCCACGGCTTCGTCCTCCATCACGTCAAGAATCACATCAGTCATCAGGCACCTCCATTGTTAGGAGTTACACCGAAAATCGTATAGTCCC
>NZ_JASJVF010000467.1:0-1383 GCF_035019805.1 Cryobacterium sp. 10I1 | reverse complement strand
GCCTGCAACCTCCTGATCGTCGGAGGCGACCTCACGGATCCCACTCCGGACGAAGCCGGCCAGCTCGACGAACTCCTCGCAACCCTCCCGCTGGAGCGCCGCGCACTGCCGCTCGCGATCACCGTCGGCCGGCTGCACCGGGTCAAGGGCATGGCAACCCTCGTCGAAACCTGGGCGGCCGACCCGGCGCTCCAGTCCGCCTGCAACCTCCTGATCGTCGGAGGCGACCTCACGGATCCCACTCCGGACGAAGCCGGCCAGCTCGACAGGATCCACGCCGTCGTGCCGCGCGGCGACGCCGCCTCTGCGGGGCTGCTCCTCGCCGGGCACCGCTCCAACGACACTGTCGCCCGCTGGCTCGCCGCCACCCGCCTCGGCCGCACCGGCCTCGCCGCGGCGAACGGCGTGTACGTCTGCGCGAGCATGAAGGAGGAGTTCGGCATCGCGTTGCTCGAGGCGATGGCCGCGGGGCTCACCGTGGTCGCCCCGAACGGCGGGGGACCGGCCACCTACGTCGAGCAGGGAGTGACCGGGTTCCTTGTCGACACCGGGAACCCGGCAGGCCTCGCCACCGGGGTGCGTGAAGCCCTCGATCTCGCGGCCGGCCCCTTCGGCCCCGAATTCGCCGAGCGCGCCATGGCCATGGTCTCCGGCTCGTTCACGATCCAGGCGATGGCCGCGACCCTCTCCGGGGTGTACCGCGACGTCGCAGAAGCGCACGAGCGCCTCAGGGCGGATGCCGGGAACGGCTACGGCCGGGGACTGGCGTCAAACTGGACGCTGAGCGCCTCATGACCCTGCTCATCATCAGCCCCGACTACGCCTCGCACCTGTTCCCGCTCGCGACCCTCGGCACGGCCTGGCAGACCGCCGGGGAACGGGTCGTCGTCGCGAGCGGCCCCGCGACGGCCGGAATCGTCGCCGAGTTCGGCTTCGAACGGGTGAACCTGCAGCTCGGCCGCGGTTCGAACCCCGGCACCATCCGGGCGGAACAGCAGCCGAGCGGTGAGGACGACGCCCTCCGCGGCTTCTTCGCCGCGACGAGGCTCGGCCTCGTGCCGACTCTGCAGTTCCAGGCCGAGGCACGCAGCAACGACCTGCTCTGGAACCCGGTCGAGATCGCCAGGGAGGTACAGCGCATCGTCGCCGAGGTGCGCCCCGACCAGATCATCGTCGACCACCTGGCCTTCAGCGCCCGCCTCGCGCTCGTGAGCGCCGGCATCCGCCACGCCGACGTCGTGCTCGGGCACCCGAGCGCCCTTCCGGTCGGCACCGAGGTCTATGGCTTCCCGTCCTCCTGGCCCGATGCTTTCGCGCCGGAGCCGGACGACCTCGCCGGGCTTCACAGCACCTGCGAGGCGGTGCGCGACACCTTCACCGCCC
>NZ_JASJVF010000466.1:0-1391 GCF_035019805.1 Cryobacterium sp. 10I1 | reverse complement strand
ATGCCGGGGTGCTGCTCCTCTGGGTCGTCGGCGGCCTCGTGCTGGCCGCGGTCGGCGTCACCCGGATGACGCACTTCCGCACCCTGCGCGACCTGCGCCCCAGCCTGATCGGCTGATCGGCTGACCGGCCGGCTCAGTGGGTCGAGAGGGTCGACCAGCGGAGCAGCGCGGCGGCCCCGCTCCCGCCGGGCAGCTCCCCCGGCGACACCACGACCACGCGCGCGTCGGTGAGCAACGCGGCACGGACGAGCGCGTCTGCGGCAGGCACGGCTCCGAGAACGGCCGCGCCGAGGGCATCCGCTTCGGTCGACGCCACCCAGGGCTCACGGTCGAGCGCGAGCAGGGTCGCCTCGGGCAGCGCTCCCGAAGCGAGCAGCAGCACCTCGACCTGGCCCTGCTGCAGCTCACGCACGACGGCGGCGAAGTCGGCCTCGGCGAGGCCTTCGTCGCGCCCGGTGTCGAGGCGTTCGAGAGCGTCGTACTCGTCCTGGGCGAGGATCGCGGCAAGGTGCCGGTCGAGGTCGGCTTCGAGCTCATCGGTCGTTGCGCCGCCGGGGCGGGTGTTGGTCGGCACCACGGCGAGGATGTCCCTGCTCGCGGGGGCGAGCTGGGCGACCAGCAGCTGCCGCGCGCGCACGTCCCCGGTGAGCATCAGCAGCTCCGCACCGCTCGTGCGCACCATTTCGTCGATCGCGTCGGCGATCTGGCCCTCGTTGCGCTTCCAGATCTCCTCGGTGTCGCGCTGGTACCGCGAGTTGGACAGGAATCCTCCCTGCACCTTGGTGATGTACTCGGTGTCGCCCTCGATCTCCTCCTCGGCGACCGCGCCGGTGCGGCTGAGCCGGAACTGCCGGATCTCGCCGCCGTCACGCCCGACCTCGGCGATGATGTAGGTCAGGTCGCGCGGACGCTGGATGAGCAGCGGCAGCAGGCACGGCACCGGCCCGTGCGAGACGATCAGCTCGCCGAGTGGTTCACCGGGCAACAGCTCGTCGAGTTCGATGAGGCCGTCCCGCACCACGAGCAGCCGACTCACCTTGCCCGGCCTGCCGGGCGGTTCCTCGATCCGGTCGATCACGATGTCGGCGTCGGCCTCGGGGGCACCGGCATCGGCCAGTGCCTCGCGCACGGAGCGATGGCGCAGGCTCGAGGTGCGTCTCGGATCCTCACGATCCTGGGTGACGTCGACGTAAACGGTGGATGCGCTTCCGGGCCGGCGGTAAAGCTCCGCGAGGCCCTCGTTTCCAAAGTCAGCCATTGACCCGGGTCCCTTCTCGCTACCCGGGTTCCCCACATGCGGGAACCCTGTCTCGTCACGGTAGACCCGCCCCCGTGTACCCACAAGACACCCGGCATCCGCCGCGAAAGCGGGTGAATCGTCGGTCTGGGCA
>NZ_JASJVF010000465.1:0-1392 GCF_035019805.1 Cryobacterium sp. 10I1 | reverse complement strand
GTGCGGTCCTGGGGAATCGGCGCCCTGCCGGCGAGGGCGTTGACGACGGCGGATGCCTCACCCGAGATGAAGGTGTCCGCCGCTTCCCGCAGTTCGATCGCGGAGGCATCCGCCCGCTCGGCGAGGGCGCGGGTGGCGGACTCGATCACCGAGGCCTGGGCGTAAAGGTAGACGGAGCGGGCGCCGAGGGCGCCGGCGACGGTGAGGAGCCCGTCGATGACGAGGTGCGGCGACCGGAGCAGCAGGGTCGCGGCTTTCTGGCTGAGGGGTTCGCCCTCCGCGGCATTGCCGATCACGACGACGCGGCGGCGGCGGGCTCGTTCGCGGGCAGGGACGGCGGCGAGCTTGCGCCACGCCGGGAAGCCGGCGCCGCCGCGGCCCTCGAGACCGGAGTCGCGGAGGGCGGCGAGGAGTGCCGCCGAATCCGCCTGGGCGGGCAGCGGGCCGAAGGTCGACTGGTGGGTGGCGTAGTCTGCGGCAGGGGCGGCCGTGAGCCGGGCGGTGCCGACCGGGGCCTGGACGGCGGGGAACAGCCGGGTGTCCGCTGTGCTGCTCATGAGGCCCTCTCGACTCTGACGTTCTGGTACTCGATGAAACCGCGGCTCAGGCGCCAGACGAGCGCGGCGACCACGGCGATCGAACAGGTCGCGGCGAAGGCGATGAACCAGGTCTGGCCGACATCCGTGCCGTTGCCGATGGAGTGCAGCAGCGCAACGGGCCACATCAGGTAGGTGAGCCAGTGCACGGCCTTGAAGACCCGCACGCCGACGACACCGCGGAGGAGTGCTGTGATCACGATCGCGAGCATCAGGTCGACGGCGAGGGTGCCGAGACCGAGCCAGAAGGGCTTGGCCGCGCCGAGGAACGGCACGACGAAGTCGACGAGCCGGAGCTGGGCGTAGGAGTCCCCGAACAGCGTGACGAGGTGGATGGCGAGGAACGCGGTCGCGAGCAGAGCAACGTTGCGGTGCACGAGGGCGACAGAGAAGCGGGGCAACGTGAAGAGCGGCCTGCCGGACCGGTTCAGGATGCCGAGCAGGACGGACATGGTGAAGAGGGCGAGGGAGACGACCCCTGTCCCGCGACCGAGCGCCCAGAGCGCCTCGTTCACAGGAACGACCTTTCGGCTTCGGCGTCGGCTGCAGCCGGGGTTTCCGAGGTTTCCAGGGCCTCTGACCGGTTGTCGTCCGGCCAGCCGCCGAGGGAGACGACCACACCCTCGGCGTCGACGAGGCGCGCGGGAACGCCGAGTTCGCGCAGCCAGGCGACGGCCTTGTGGCCGCGGACGATCGCGGCCGTGCTGAGCGTGTTGGCCCGGTGACAGGTCCCGGCCGCGACCGTGACGCTGCGCCAGACGGGTTCGGCGGGCAGCCCGGAGGCGGGGTCGAGGAT
>NZ_JASJVF010000464.1:0-1392 GCF_035019805.1 Cryobacterium sp. 10I1 | reverse complement strand
CCGAGACCGTCGCGAGCATCTCGAAGAGGTGCCGGGTATTGCCCTCCCCGATGGCCGGAAGACGGGAACCGAGGTGCGTTGCGAGGCGGAGCGCCCGCCCGGTGTCGCCGGTCACGAGGAGGGCCTCGTCGGCGACCACCCGGAGTTGCTCACTCGACTCGCGATCACCGGGCGCACCGAGCCAGACCGGGGCACTCTCACTGTCGAAGTTCCGCTGGTTCATCTGCGGCCTCGCCTTCTTTCGCTTGTCATTCTTGACCCGCGTGCACTGTTTCGGCGTCCTCCTCTCGCCGAGCCCACTGTGCCGCATCCCCGGTTCCGCTGTGTTCGTCGTTTCACCCTCGCCGCCGGACCCGCGTTCGGATCCGAGCGTGCCCGTCCGGCCCCTGGATCAGTCGGTGATGTCTGTGAGGGCCCGGCCGGAGGGGCGGGTCGGCGACTTGGCGGTCGCCTTCCGCGGCAGGCGGTTCTCGGCGCTGACCATCCAGGCGTACTGCTCGAGCTTCTCGATGAAGCCGTGCAGGATATCGGCGCTTGTCGGGTCCTCTTCGTCAACGGCGTCGTGCACCTTGCGGATGTTCTTGACCGTCGCGTCGAGCCGTTCCGTGATCATGACGACGGTTTCCGCGGTGTCGACCTCGCCCGCCGGGAACTTCGGCAGGTGGGTGTCCTTGGCGACCGTCTCGGTGCGTCCGTCGGGGAGGGCGTCGAGTGCGCGCATCCGCTCGGCCAGCTCGTCGGAGAAGATGCGTGCATCGTCGATGATCTCGTCGAGCTGCAGGTGCAGGTCGCGGAAGTTGTGGCCGACGACACTCCAGTGCGCCTGCTTGCCCTGAACGTGGAGTTCGATCAGGTCGACGAGGACGGACTGGAGGTTGCCGCCGAGTTCAGCCGATGCCTTCATGGGTGTGCCCCTCTCACGCGGGACGTCGGCTCCGACGGATGCCGGGCGAGGGTCCCGCTCGTTTCGAACAGCACGATAGCAGGGGTGTCGCCGCCGTGTCAGGTCGAGCGGATGCCCCTGTTCGGGTGTGCCTCGACCGGCGCTAGGCCTGGGTGTCGGCCGGGGTGTCGCGGCGGCGGAAGAGCGCGGGCCCGGACTGGTCGACGGCGAGCTGAAGCCGCTCGTCGTGCGTGCCCGGCAGGGGCGGGAGCGCGTCGAGCGGCCACCAGGCCGCCGCCGTATTCTCGCCGTCGGCCGGGTGCGGCTCACCGCTCACCCACCGGCAGCGGAAGAGCACGTCGAGATATTGGGCGTGATCGCCGTTGGCGTATTGGAGGGGCTCGCGGGCGAAGACACCGACGAGAGCGTCGACCTCGGCCTCAACGGTGCGGGCAAGACCACGCTTCTGCGGATGCTCGCGGGCGTCGACAAGCCGGACACCGGCACGA
>NZ_JASJVF010000463.1:0-1393 GCF_035019805.1 Cryobacterium sp. 10I1 | reverse complement strand
GGTATGCCGCGTCCGCGGTCATCCGGTCGTCGGCGACCACGACGGTCTCGGGTGCCGGCCAGTGGTTCTCTGAGTGCCAGCCGGTGAGCGGGGGCGACGGATGCGTGAGATCGGTGGGCTTCAGCGGCGTGCGGGACATGGGGTCCGCTCCTGTGACACGACACGTGGTGGCTGGGCCTCCGACGCTCGTGCGCGTGGGACTCGTCCCCCCGGACGAGTGCCGGCGGTCTCCCCTGAGTATCGCAGCGTTCGGAAGGGAACGGGGCTGGCGAACGGGGTTGTGCGGCAGGGGTGTTGACAGCCGGGAGGGGAGCCACCTAGTATGGAAACGATTCCATGGAATCGTTTCCACGACGCAGGGCCCAATCACACAATGAGGTGAGCATGATGAACGCGATCACGATCCGCGAGGTCGCAGCGCTCGCCGGCGTCTCCGTCGCCACAGCCTCCCGGGTGCTCTCCGGCAACCCGGCCACCTCGCCGACCTCGAGGGCCCGCGTCGCCTCGGCCGCGGCGGAACTCGACTTCCGGCCGAACGCCCAGGCCCGCGCGCTGCGCGGAGCCAGGACGAACGCCCTGGGCCTCCTGGTTTCCGACGTGCGGAACCCCTTCTTCGCCGACCTCGCCCACACCGTCGAACAGGCGGCCAACCTGCATGGCTACGTGACCCTGCTCGGCAACGCCAACGAACGCGCCGACCAGCAGGACCGGTACCTCGACACCCTGATCTCGCGGAGGGTCGACGGCATCATCCTCGCCCCCGTCGGGGAGGGGAGCGACAGCATCCGCTCCCTCATCGCCCGTGAGATCCCCACCGTCTTCGTCGACCGCACGATCGCGGGCATGGACCTGCCGAGCGTGACGACGGATGGAACCACCGGCATCCGCCAGGCCGTTGAACACCTCGCTGCGGCCGGCCACACCCGGATCGGTTATATCTCGGGGCCGCAGGCCAGCTCGACCGGGCGAGACCGGTTCGCCGCCTTCACCCGGTGCGTCACCGAGAACGGGCTGAGCGCCGACCCCTCACTCGTCTACTTCGGCGACTACCAGGCGGCCAGCGGCTCGGCCGGCGTGCACGCCCTGCTGGGCCTCCGCGAGCCGCCGACCGCCCTGATCGTTGCCGACAGCCTGATGGCCGTCGGCGCCATCGCCAGCCTGCACGACCGCGGGGTGCTTCTCGGCGTCGACCTCGCCATGGTCGCCTTCGACGACGTCGAGTGGTTCGCGCTGCTCAACCCCGCACTGAGCGTCATCTCGCACAGCGTCGCCGACATGGGCCGCACCGCGGTGGACCTGCTGCTGCAGGTCATCGACGGCGGCACCCCTGCCTCGGTCGTGCTGCCGAGCGAACTGATCGTCCGGGCGTCGTCGGCACCGGCCGGAACACCGG
>NZ_JASJVF010000462.1:0-1393 GCF_035019805.1 Cryobacterium sp. 10I1 | reverse complement strand
CCCGCTGGGCCGGGATCGCGGCACTCGTACTGCTCGTCGTCGCCGTGGTGCCGAGTTACGTCGACCAGCGCGGCCCGGTCTCCATCCACTGCAGTGAGGAACAACGATGTTCAGATTCATCCTCAGACGATTGCTCTCTGGCATCGTTCTGCTCTTCGTGATCTCCACGATCGCGTATTCCCTTCTCTACGTCGGCGGCGGTGACATCGCCCGCCGCATCCTCGGCCAGATGGCCACCGAGGAGGGTGTCGCCCAGAAGACCGCGGCCCTCGGGCTCGACCGCCCCCTCGCCGTGCAATACGTCGACTGGCTCAGCCACGCGGTCCGCGGCGACCTGGGCACGTCCTGGTTCACCGGCCAGCTCGTCACGGTCGGCATCACCTCCCGGGTCGGCGTCACCCTCTCTCTCGTGATCGGCGCCATCCTCGTCACCGCGATCGTCGCCGTTGTGCTCGGCGTCTGGGCGGCGGTGCACGGCGGCTGGGCCGACAAGGTCGTCCAGGCCGTCTCCATCCTCGGCTTCGCGATTCCCGGCTTTCTCGTGGCCCTCGGCCTCGTCACTCTCTTCGCGCTCAACCTCAAGTGGTTCAAGCCCACCGGGTATGTGCCCCTGACCGAATCGCCGAGCGGATGGCTCGCAACGGTCACCCTGCCCATCATCGCCCTCGCGATCGGCAGCATCGCCGGCGTCGCCCAGCAGGTGCGGGGCTCGGTAACGGATGCCCTCCGCCAGGACTACGTGCGCACCCTGCGCAGCCGGGGCCTTTCCTTCAATCGGGTCGTCTACAAGCACGTGCTGCGGAATGCCGGGGGACCGGCGCTCGCCGTGCTCGCGGTGCAGTTCGTCGGACTGCTCGGCGGCGCCGTCATCGTGGAACAGATCTTCGCGATCCCGGGCCTCGGCCAGGTCGCGGTCACCGCGACCACCCAGGGCGACATCCCGATGGTGATGGGTCTGGTCGTCGCGACCGCCATCATCGTCGTCGTCGTCGTCAACCCGCTCATCAACCTGCTCCAGGGCTGGCTGAACCCGAAGGTGCGTCTCTCATGATCGATCTCACTCCCACGGCCCTCGCGCCCGTCGCCCCCCGCAGCTCGCGCCGCTCCCTGTTCGTGCGCCTGCTCAGGAACCCGATCGGCGTCGTCTCGATCTTCTTCCTCGTCGTGGTCGCGCTGAGCGCGATCTTCGCGCCGATCATCGCCACCGCGGATCCCAACCTCGCGACCATCGCCAAGGTGCTCTCACCTGCCGAGCCGGGACATCCGCTCGGCTTCGACAGCGCCGGACGCGACGTCTTCTCGCGCCTCGTCTTCGCCGGCCGGTTCAGCCTCGCCGGTGCCCTGCTCGCCCTCGTCATCGCCCTGATCATCGGCGTGACCGGCGGTCTCATCG
>NZ_JASJVF010000461.1:0-1403 GCF_035019805.1 Cryobacterium sp. 10I1 | reverse complement strand
GCCTCGATGACCACGGATGCCGCAACGACGGTCACGCTCACGGTCACGAACGCGGGTGCCCTCGCAGGGGCCGACGTGGTGCAGCTCTACCTGCACGACCCGGTCGCCTCGGTCGTGCGCCCGGTGAACCGGCTGATCGGCTACGCGCGGGTCGAGCTGGATGCGGGTGCGAGCGCACGCGTCGAGTTCACGGTGCACGCCGACCTGTCCGCGTTCACGGGCAGGGACGGCGACCGCATCGTCGAACCCGGTGCTCTCGAGCTGCGGCTCGGGCACTCGAGCGCGCTCGTCGCCGCACCCCTCAACCTGCGGCTCACCGGGCCCCTGCGCACCGTCGACCACACCCGCGCCCTCGTGGCCGCGGCGACCGTCGCCCCGCGCTGAAGCCCCGCCCGACCGGCCCGTTCCGGTCGCACCGATTGCCGGATGACGGTAGCGCGGCATCCACTTTTCCCCTAATATGTTTATAGATACAACAAATCATCAACGTCGCTGACAGACAAGGAACCTCATGGCCATCACGCCCACCCCCGCAGACAAATTCTCCTTTGGCCTCTGGACCATCGGCTACAACGGCGCTGACCCCTTCGGTGGGCCGACTCGTCCGCCGCTCGACGTCGTCGACGCCGTGGAGAACCTGGCGAAAATCGGGGCGTACGGCCTGACCTTCCACGACAACGACCTGTTCCCGTTCGGCTGCACGGAAGAGAAGCGCCAGTCGCAGATCGACCGCGTCAAGCAGGCGTGTGCAGACACCGGCCTGATCATTCCGATGATCACGACGAACCTGTTCAGCGAGCCCGTCTTCAAGGACGGCGGCTTCACCTCGAACGACCGCAGCGTCCGCCGCTTCGCCCTCCGCAAGGTGCTGCGCAACCTCGACCTCGCGGCCGAACTCGGCGCGAAGACCTTCGTAATGTGGGGCGGGCGCGAAGGCGCGGAGTACGACTCGGCCAAGGACATCCGCTCGGCCCTCTCCCGCTACCGCGAAGCCGTCAACCTGCTCGGCGACTACGTCACCGACAAGGGCTACGACATTCGCTTCGCGATCGAGCCCAAGCCGAACGAACCCCGCGGCGACATCCTGCTGCCGACGATCGGTCACGCGATGGCGTTCATCACGACCCTCGAGCGCCCCGAATTGGTCGGCGTGAACCCCGAGGTCGGCCACGAGCAGATGGCCGGGCTCAACTTCGCCGCCGGCATCGCCCAGGCGCTGTACCAGGGCAAGCTCTTCCACATCGACCTCAACGGCCAGCGCGGCATCAAGTACGACCAGGACCTCGTCTTCGGCCACGGCGACCTGCACAACGCCTTCGCTCTCGTCGACCTGCTCGCCGACGTCAAGGTCCTCACGGCGAAGGGCATCACCCCGATCGCCCTCGGCGGCGCCGACCAGTGGC
>NZ_JASJVF010000460.1:0-1410 GCF_035019805.1 Cryobacterium sp. 10I1 | reverse complement strand
GGTCGGCGCGGTGACGGCGAAATAGCTGTCGGCGAGGCGGGCGAGGTCGATGCTCGTGCCGGTGAAGCTCATCGCGGGGTGGATGGCGAGCGGGATCGCGCCCTGGGCGAGCGCCGGCGCGAGCACCCCGATGCCGAACCTCGCCGAGGTGTGCAGCACGAGCTGCCCGGCCTGCCACGTGTTCGTCGCGGCGAGCCCGGCGACGAGGCTCGCGAGCTGGGCGTCCGGCACGGCGAGGATCACGAGTTCGCTGCGTTCGACGATCTCGGGCACGGTCAGGATCGGCACGAACGGCAGGATCGCCTCCGCCCGGTCGCGGCTGGACTGCGAGATCGCCGAGATGCCGACGATCGCGTGGCCGGCTCCGGCGAGGGCGGCTCCGAGGATCGGGCCGACCCTGCCGGCACCGACGATGCCGATGCCGAGACGCCCGGGGCGGGCGCTCACAGCGCCGCCTCCGCTGCCGGTGCGAGGGTCTGCGCCGGCCGGTCTGGCATCGCCCGGTTCAGCGGATGCCCGGGGTCGGCCCAGTGATGACTGGTGTCGGCGCGAGCGGACGAGATCGCTCCCGCGGAGAGGCGCTCGAACAGGCTCTCCCCCTCGCGGACGTCGATGACCGGGAGGGTGGCGACGACCGGGCCGGCGACGGTGTGCACCCGGAGTTTCGCGAGGCGCAGCATCCGCTGGATCGGGCCCTGTTCGATCGCGATGCTCTGCAGCCGGGCGAGCGGCACGAGCGTGAGTTCCCGGCTGACGAAACCCCGGCGCAGGAGCACCGTGTCGGCTGCGACGGTGAAGCCCGTGCGCCGCCAGGAGAACGGACGGAGCCACGCGGCCCGGCGCGGCGCGTTGGTGTAGCCGTCGTCACCGCCGGGTGAGCGCACGCCGTGGTCGACGAGCAGCTTCTCCCGGCCGTTCTCGGAGCCGGAGTCGCTGTCGAAACCGGGCAGGATCAGTTCGAGCACCCTGGCGACGTCGGCGAGTGTGCCGACCGGGAGGGTGGTGGTGTGCGCCTCGCCGGCGGCGCCCTTGTTCGTGGAGTGGCCAGCGGTGTTGATGCGCACCTGCCACCAGCCGAACGGGCGCCAGATCAGCGGCTGCGAGACCCGCACGGCATGGATGCGGCCGGGCGGGAGCGTCTCGTTGCTCACCGAGAGCAGGCCGAAGCCCACGCGCACCCCGTCCGGCGTGCCCGCGATGCTGTAGCGCAGGGACTTCGTGAAGCGGTTGACGTAGAAGCTGAGGCTCGCGATCAGTCCGGGGAAGATCGCGATGAGCAGCCAGCCGCTGCCGCCGGCGGAGACGCTCCAGATCAGCACCGCGATCGCGATCAGCACGAACACGGTGAAGCCGCTGAAGATCACGGAGCCGATCAGGCGACCCGGGGGGATCCGCACAACGGATTCGGGC
>NZ_JASJVF010000459.1:0-1429 GCF_035019805.1 Cryobacterium sp. 10I1 | reverse complement strand
GAGCACGAGGAGTGCGAGCGCGCCGACCCGCACGCTCCCGTAGCGCCCGCGCGGGTCGAGGAGGCCCGCGGCGTCGTAGCCGGAGCGGCGGAGCGCGAAATCGGCGAGGAAGATGCCGCACCAGGCCGCGACGGGCACGCCGAGGGTGATCAGGAAGCCCTGGAACGGACCGAGGAAGCTCCCGGCGAAGAACACGACGTAGATCGCGCCGAGCACCATGATCACCCCGTCGATCCCGGCGGCCGCGAAGCGCGGCACCCGAAGCCCCGCCGTGAGGAGCGCCAGCCCGGAGGAGTAGATGTCGAGGACGGCGCCGCCGATCAGGCCGAGAACCGCGACGAGGGCGAACGGAACCAGGAACCAGACCGGCAGGATCGTCGTGAGCGCCCCGATCGGGTCGACGGCGATGGCGGCGCTGAGGTCGCTCGATGACCCGGCGAGCAGGAGCCCGAAGAGGAGCAGCACGACGGGGGCGAGCGAGGCGCCCGCCGTCGTCCAGCCGACGACGCCCCGGCTCGAGGCCGAGCGGGGCAGGTACCGGGAATAGTCGGCGGCGGCCTGCACCCAGCCGAGGCCGAAGCCCGTCATCATGAAGACGAGCGCGCCGATCACGTGGGGGGTGTCCCCGGCGGGGATCGCCGCGATGGCCGGGAAGTCGATGTGATCGACGACGAGGAACACGTAGACGACCGTGAGCAGGCCCGTGACGATCGTGATCCATTTCTGCAGCCGCATGATCAGGTCGAAGCCGAAGACGCCACCGAGCACGATCAGGCCGGCCACGACGACGAGGGCCACCACCTGGGTGAGCGCCCCGCCGTCCCAGCCGAGCTCGGTGAAGACCGTCGCCGTCGCGAGCACGGCGAGCGAGGCGAGCACGGTCTCCCAGCCGACGGTGAGCAGCCACGACAACGCGGACGGCACCCGGTTGCCGTCGACTCCGAAGACCGCCCTGCTCAGGGTCATCGTCGGCGCGTGGCCGCGCTTGCCCGCGAGCGCCACGAACCCGCAGAGCGCGAAGGAGAGCACGATCCCGACGAGGCCGACGACCGTCGCCTGCCAGAACGAGATGCCGAAACCGAGCAGGAACGAGCCGTAGCTGATGCCGAGCACCGAGACGTTCGCCGCGAACCACGGCCAGAACAACTCGCTCGGGCTGCCGCGGTGTTCCGCGCGGTCGACGGCGTTGATGCCGTTGAGCTCCACCTCGAAGACCGGGCGGATGCCGGGACTCGCCCCCGACAGGCCGGTGTCCGTTTCGGTGTGCTTCCGGTCGTTGGCGGACATCCGCTGCCCCTCTCGTCGGCGGGTCTCTTGGGGTGTTCAGGCGGTTCGGGTGGTCAGGAACTCAGGAACTCAGGAACTCAGGTTCAGTGCACGTACTCGAGCAGGTCGAGGCCGACGGCCCGCATCCCGTCGAGGACAGCGA
>NZ_JASJVF010000458.1:0-1430 GCF_035019805.1 Cryobacterium sp. 10I1 | reverse complement strand
GAGTGTCGGGCGGATCACCGAGTTCCTGACCCACAACTGGGGAACCCGGCTGATCCGCGGCTGGGACGAGGAGTGGATGGAGCTTCCGTTCCGGATCGGCGACGAACTCGGGCGGGTCGCGCTCGGCGCGGCGCCTGGCCAGGTCTTCATCGGCGACTCGACGACCGTACTGCTCTATAAGCTCGCCCGGGCCGCGGTGGACTACCGCAGGGTCGGCTCCGAACCGGCGCGCACCGAGATCGTGCTCGACACCGACAACTTCCCCACCGACCGGTACCTGATCGAGGGCATCGCCGCCGAGCGCGGCCTGACCCTGCACTGGATCCACTCGGATCCCGCAGGCGGGGTCTCACTCGACCAGGTGCGCGCGGCGATCGGCCAGCAGACGGCGCTCGTCCTGCTCAGCCACGTCGCCTACCGCTCCGGGTTCCTCGCCGACATGCGCCGGATCACCGCGGCGGCGCACTCTGTCGGCGCCCTCGTGCTCTGGGACCTCAGCCACTCTGTCGGCTCCGTTCCCGTCGAGCTGGACCTCTGCGACGTCGACCTCGCCGTCGGCTGCTCGTACAAGTACCTGAACGGCGGGCCGGGGGCGCCTGCCTTCGGCTACGTGCGCCGCGACCTCCAGGACGTGCTCACCCAGCCGATCCAGGGCTGGATGGGCACGAAGGACGTGTTCACGATGGGGCCGGGGTATCACCCGGCCGACGGCATCCGCCGGTTTCAGAGCGGGACGCCGCCGGTCGTCGGCATGCTCGCGATGCAGGACACGATCGCGATGATCGGCGAAGCGGGCATCGAGGAGGTGCGGGCCAAGTCTGTCGCGCTCACCGAATTCGCGATCACCCTCGTCGACGAGTGGCTCGTGCCGCTCGGCGTGCGGCTCACGTCGCCGCGCGACCACACCCACCGCGGCGGCCACGTCACGGTCAACCACCCGGCGATGCGGCAAGTCACGACGACACTCTGGGAACACGACGTCATCCCCGATTTCCGCGGGCCGGAAGGCTTGCGGATCGGGCTGTCGCCGCTCAGCACGAGCTTCGTCGAGACGCTCGAGGGGGTCGCGGCGATCCGCGACGTGCTGCGCGGGGTCCTGCTCGGGCAGGCAGGCCTCGCGCCGGGGACCGGGATCGCGGCGGGGTTCGGGCAGAGTGGCCCCGGCAACGGGCCGTAACAGCCGACCCGGGCCCGGGCCGTGTGGACTGTAGAATCGAGGCATCCACGCCCCCGACGTCTCGGAGTGAACCATGCCAACCATCGTCGTTGAAGTTATGCCCAAGGCCGAGCTGCTCGACCCGCAGGGAAAAGCCGTCGCCGGCGTCCTCGGCCGCCTCGGCAAGACCCGCTTCACGAGCGTTCGCCTCGGCAAGCGTTTTGAACTCACCGTCGACGGGCCCGTCGCCGAGGCCGTGCTCGCCGCAGTGCGC
>NZ_JASJVF010000457.1:0-1437 GCF_035019805.1 Cryobacterium sp. 10I1 | reverse complement strand
GGCTCTCCTGACTCTTCCGTGGGTTAGTCCCGGCCGGGAAGCACGGGTTTGTGCCCGCCGAGGCTGAGCATTGCGAGGGCGATGAGGGCCTCGGGTGATTTGAAGCCGAACGCGATGCGGGTCATGAGGCGGATCTTGGTGTTCATGGATTCGACGCGGCCGTTGGAGAGGCTGTGCTCGATGGAGGCCAGGATCGCGGTGCGGTGTTTCACGATGCTCTTCTGCAGTTTCACGAAGGACGGGATGCGGCAGCGGCGAGCCCAACCAACCCATTTGTCGAGAGCTTCGGTCGCTTCCTCGAGAGGCAGTTTGAAGATCACACGGAGGCCTTCCTTCAGGTAGTACGCCCGAGCCAGCCGGGGGTCGGTCTGCACGATCCAGGCGAGCTTCGTTTGTTGCTTCTCGGTCAGGTTTTCCGGGTTCTTCCAAAGCGCGTATCGGCAGTTCTTGATGCCCGTCGCCCGGGCGCTGTCTGGGCGTGCCGGGGCGTCGGCTGGGGGCCGGCCGCGAGTGCGTCGGGCATCGTTGTGCCGGGCGGCTTTGCGGGCCTCGTTCCACGCGCCCCGGCGGACTTCATCGAGGGCCTCGGTGGCCCATTTCACGACGTGGAACGGATCAGCGCAGCGAACAGCGTTCGGCGCTCGTTCCGCGACAACACTGGCGATCCAGGCCGCACCGTCCGCGGAAACATGCGTGATCAGTGCCGAACGCTCCGGCCCCAACGCATCAAAAAACGTCTCGAGGGTGGCCTTGTCCTGGCCTGGTGCCGCCCAGACGAGACGGCCAGAATCGTGGTCCACGACGCAGGTCAAGTACTTGTGGCCGCGCTTGTAACTGATCTCGTCAATCCCGATCCGGGTGAGGCCCGCGAACTGGTCGAACTGCTTCTCCGTATCTGCCCAAACCCGGGTGATGATCGCGCCCACGGTGCGCCACGCGATGCGCATCAGCACGGTGATGGCGGACTTGGATGTTTGCGTGGCCAGCCACGCGACCTGGTCATCGAAGAACAAAGTGTGCCCGCTCTGATGCCGGGCCCACGGCACGGCGGCGACCGTCACGCCATGCACCCGGCAGCTCACCCGCGGCGCCGCAGCTTCTAAGTGGATTTGCACCGAGCCGGCGTCCAGGGATCGCCAGCGGCGCCGCCCGTCACCGGCGTCGTAGCGCGGGCAGCGCTTCCGGCAGGCCCCGCACCGGTTCCGCATCGATGCCGTTGGGCGCACCGACGCGACCAGCATGCCCGTATCCGCGTCGAGATCGACCGCTTCGACGATGGTTTTGTCGACTCCGAGCAGAGTCCGCCATAGTGTTGAGTTTTGCACGCCGTTTTCTCGTCCCTGTGTTTCTTGCCTTTGTCAGTTAGAAACCTAGACGGAGAGCGGCGTGCACTCGTTAAGGCGCTCGGAAACCACCCACGGTAACGTCAGGAGAGCC
>NZ_JASJVF010000456.1:0-1442 GCF_035019805.1 Cryobacterium sp. 10I1 | reverse complement strand
ACACCGACACGACGATCGCGGGGTGGAAGAGAAGCCGCACGATGACCTCGATCAGGATCGACCGGTCCTCCGGCTTGATCGTGCGCCCGGCGAGCAGCCAGGACTGCCGGGTGACGGCGTGGCCGGCCGAGGAGGCCTGCGGGTCGGCTACGACGCGGCGACGGTTGCGCGGTGACCGCTGGGTGCGGGAGCCCTTCAGACGCGGCAGGGTCTCGGTGCGCCCGGACACGAAGAGCAGGCTCGCGACGCCGGTCGCGACGACGATGAGCACGGACACCTCCCCCATCGTGTCCCAGGCCCGGATGTCGACGAGTGCGACGTTGACGATGTTGGTGCCGTGCGCCTCGAGCGTCAGGCGCGGCAGCTCGAGCGCGATGCTCGGCGCCTGCCTGGCGCCGAGGGCGATCATGGCGATGGTGCCCATCGTCGCCCCGACCAGCACCCCGATCAGGGCGCGGCGCCTGCGATGCAACGGCGCGTTCGGGCGGGTGACCCTCGCCGGCAGCCGGCGCAGCACGAGCACGAAGACCACGAGGGTCATCGTCTCCACGAGAGCCTGGGTCAGGGCGAGGTCGGGTGCGCCGTGGAAGGCGAACAGGGCCACGAGGCCATAGCCGGTGACTCCCGCGAGCAGCACCGACGTCATCCGCTGCCCTGAGCGGGACGCCGCGATCGCCGCAACGCCCATGATCACGGCGATGATGACCTGGCCCGGGTAGTCCCAGAGCACGACCGAGTCCGGCCAGGTGCGGTTGACCAGGGAGGCGAAGCCGAGCGCGAGCACGAAGACCACGAGGATCGTGCCGAGGTACTGCGGCAGGCCGCCGCGCTGCGCGAAGTGGGTGAGCCTCGCCGCGGTGCGATCGACGCTGCGCACCAGCAGCCCATAGCCCCGACCGGCGTCGACGGACCCCGGCACCCGCTCCTGCAGCACCGCGACCCCGCGACGCTTCCAGAACATCACGGCGCCGAGCGTGAGCACGACAGCGGTGATGCCCAGGGCGGGTTCGAATCCGTGCCAGAGGGCGAGGTGCGCGTGCCCTCCGC
Organism: Cryobacterium sp. 10I1; assembly: GCF_035019805.1. Classification (NCBI taxonomy): domain Bacteria; kingdom Bacillati; phylum Actinomycetota; class Actinomycetes; order Micrococcales; family Microbacteriaceae; genus Cryobacterium; species Cryobacterium sp. 10I1. The sequence goes on along the minus strand of NZ_JASJVF010000456.1, from coordinate 395 downwards.
CGGGGACGGTGTCCGCGTACGGCGCGAGCAGCGGGTCGAGCCGGCCGGCCAGCGGGCCGAGCGCGATCGTCGCGACGGCGAGTAGTCCCGGGGCGATCAGGATGTCCCAGCGGCTCGGGTGCAGGGCCGTCTGCACCAGCGCCCCCCTCGTTCCGAACGCGCCGTGGAAAAAGCGGATGCTGTACGCCACGGTCAGCAGGGAGCCCACCGCCGTGCCGGCGAGCGCCACCCAGCCCCAGCCGTCGCCGTGCAGTGCCGCCTCGAGGAACGCCGTGAAGACGGCCTCCTTGGCGACGAATCCGAGCAGGGGTGGAAGTCCGGCCATCGACGCCACGGCGACGAGCGCGATCACGGCGAGCGCCGGGTCGCTGCGGCCGATTCCGGAGAGCTTCCGG